>NZ_JBEZIB010000008.1:0-266226 GCF_040650855.1 Streptomyces sp. NPDC048606
GGGGTCGCGGAAGAACCACAGCATGCCCGCGGCGAGCGCGGTGGCGGGCACGGCCGCCGCGGCCCAGCGCCCGGACTTGCGCGCCCGGGTGAGGCTGAGCGCCGCGGTGGCGACGGTCGGCAGAAGCCACGGCGATGCTCCGCGCGCGAGGCGTACGCCAAGGAGGCTGTCGCGAGGTGCAGAGGTTTGGCTGTGGGGCATGGATGACCTTCGTAGCGGGTGATTGCCGCGCCGCAAACGGGGGGACGGGACGGCGGCTTTACTGGAATGCTATCGGTTGCGCGCAACAACTGGGCAAGCCAGAAGCCGAGTCGATGACCGCCGGCCAGTGACTGGCAGTGACTCTTCCGCGGTGGATCGCTGGGCGATCCACCGCAAAAGGGACTTTCAGCCCTGGAGTCGGTACTCCTCGAGCAGGCGTCGCCCGATGATCATTTTCTGGATCTCGGCGGTACCTTCACCGATCAGCAGCATGGGGGCCTCCCGGTAGAGACGCTCGATCTCGTACTCCTTCGAGAAGCCGTACCCGCCGTGGATGCGGAAGGCGTCCTCCACGACCTCCTTGCAGTATTCCGAGGCGAGGTACTTCGCCATCCCCGCTTCGAGGTCGTTTCGTTCCCCTGAGTCCTTTTTGCGTGCTGCATTGACCATCATCGCATGGGCGGCTTCGACCTTGGTAGCCATCTCGGCCAGCTTGAACTGGATGGCCTGGTGTTCCGCGATCGCCTTGCCGAAAGTGTGACGTTGTTGGGCATAGGAGACGCCCAGCTCGAACGCACGCTGAGCGACGCCGCAGCCACGGGCCGCCACGTTGACGCGGCCGACCTCGACCCCGTCCATCATTTGGTAAAACCCTCGGCCGGTCTGACCGCCGAGGACACGATTGGCCGGAATGCGCAGTCCGTCCATGATGAGCTCGGTCGTGTCGACGCCCTTGTAGCCCATTTTGTCGATCTTGCCCGGGATGGTCAGGCCCGGACGGACCTCTCCGAAGCCCGGCTCCTTCTCCACGAGGAAGGTCGTCATCGACTTGTGGGGGGCCGTGCCCTCGGGGTGTCCTTCGTCACTTCGGACGAGGACGGCCACCAGCGTCGAGCTGCCGCCGTTCGTCAGCCACATCTTCTGGCCGTTCAGGACGTACTCGTCGCCGTCCTTCACCGCCTTGGAGGTGATGGCCGACACATCGGAGCCCAGGCCCGGCTCCGACATGGAGAACGCGCCGCGGACCTCGCCCAGCGCCATCCGGGGCAGGAAGTGGTCCTTCTGCTCCTGCGTGCCGTGCTGCTTGAGCATGTACGCCACGATGAAGTGCGTGTTGATGATGCCCGAGACGGACATCCACCCCCGCGCTATCTCCTCGACGCACAGCGCGTACGTGAGGAGGGACTCGCCCAGACCGCCGTACTCCTCGGGGATCATCAGGCCGAAGAGGCCGAGTTCCTTGAGGCCGTCGACGATCTGCTGCGGGTACTCGTCACGGTGCTCCAGCTCGGTCGCGACCGGGATGATCTCCTTGTCCACGAACTCGCGGACGGTCTTCAGGATCTCCCGCTGGACGTCGGTCAGGCCGGCGGTCTGGGCGAGTCGGGCCATGGCTACTTCCCCTGTTCCTTCAGCTGGGGCCGGCCGGGCTGCTCGCCGCCGCGCTCCTTGATGTACGTCTCGGTCGGGACCATCACCTTGCGCCGGAAGACGCAGACGAGGGTGCCGTCCTGCTTGTAGCCCTTGGTCTCCACGTACACGATGCCCCGGTCGTTCTTCGACTTCGACGGGGTCTTGTCGAGGACCGTGGTCTCGCCGTAGATCGTGTCGCCGTGGAAGGTCGGCGCCACGTGCCGCAGGGACTCGATCTCCAGGTTGGCGATGGCCTTCCCGGAGACGTCCGGCACGGACATGCCGAGCAGCAGCGAGTAGATGTAGTTGCCCACGACGACGTTCTTGCCGAAGTCGGTCGTGTTCTCGGCGTAGTTGCTGTCCATGTGCAGCGGGTGGTGGTTCATGGTCAGCAGACAGAAGAGGTGGTCGTCGTACTCCGTGACCGTCTTCCCGGGCCAGTGCTTGTAGACCGCCCCGACCTCGAATTCCTCGTAGGTGCGTCCGAACTGCATCGCGTCCAGGGCCTTTCTAGTTTTCGGGGATCTCGAACTTGGTGGTGCGCTCCATGCCGGCGGCGCGTCCCTTGCCCGCGATGACCAGGGCCATCTTGCGGCTGGCCTCGTCGATCATCTCGTCGCCGAGCATCGCGGAGCCCTTCTTGCCGCCCGCCTCGGAGGTGCACCAGTCGTAGGCGTCGAGGATCAGCTCGGCGTGGTCGTAGTCCTCCTGGGAGGGGGAGAAGACCTCGTTGGCCGCGTCGACCTGGCCCGGGTGCAGGACCCACTTGCCGTCGAAGCCCAGGGCCGCCGCCCGGCCGGCCACCTCGCGGTACGCGTCCACGTCGCGGATCTGGAGGAAGGGGCCGTCGATGGCCTGGAGGTTGTGCGTACGGGCGGCCATCAGGATCCGCATGAGGATGTAGTGGTAGGCGTCCGCCGGGTAGCCGGGCGGCTGCATGCCCACGACCAGGGACTTCATGTTGATCGAGGCCATGAAGTCGGCGGGGCCGAAGATGATCGTCTCCAGCCGGGGCGAGGCGGCGGCGATCTCGTCGACGTTGACCAGGCCCTTGGCGTTCTCGATCTGCGCCTCGATGCCGATCTTGCCGACCTCGAAGCCCATGGTCTTCTCGATCTGGGTCAGCAGGAGGTCGAGGGCGATGACCTGCTGGGCGTCCTGGACCTTCGGCAGCATGATGCAGTCGAGGTTCTGACCGGCGCCCTCGACGACGGTGATCACGTCGCGGTACGTCCAGTGGGTGGTCCAGTCGTTCACGCGCACGACCCGGGTCTTGCCCGTCCAGTCGCCGTTGTTCAGCGCGTCCACGATGGTGTGGCGGGCGCCTTCCTTGGCGAGCGGCGCGCAGGCGTCCTCCAGGTCGAGGAAGACCTGGTCGGCCGGCAGGCCCTGGGCCTTCTCCAGGAAGCGCGGGTTCGAACCCGGTACCGCGAGGCAGGAGCGACGCGGGCGAAGGCGGTTCACCGGGTGGACTGGCGTGGTCATGCGGGGACCTCCGTGCTTGCAGCGATGTCGATCGGGTCGAGCTTGTTGGCCTTGCGGATCTCGTCGACGATACGGCCGATGATCTCCGTGATGCCGAAGTCCTTCGGGGTGAACACGGCGGCCACCCCCGCCGCCTTGAGGGTGACGGCGTCGGCGTTCGGAATGATGCCCCCGACGATGACCGGGATGTCACCCGCCCCCGCCGTGCGCAGGCGTTCCAGCACGTCGGGGACGAGGGCGCTGTGCGAGCCCGACAGGATGGACAGTCCCACGCAGTGGACGTCCTCGGCCAGCGCCGCCGAGGAGATCTCCTCGGGTGTCAGCCGGATGCCCTGGTAGACCACCTCGAAGCCGGCGTCGCGGGCCCGGACGGCGATCTGCTCGGCGCCGTTGGAGTGCCCGTCCAGGCCGGGCTTGCCGACCAGCAGGCGCAGGCGTCCGGAGCCCAGCTCGTCGGCGGTGCGGGCGACCTTCTCGCGGACCAGGGCGAGCGGGGTGCCCTCCTCGGCGGTGACGGCCACCGGGGCCGAGGAGACCCCGGTCGGCGCGCGGAACTCGCCGAAGACCTCGCGCAGCGCGCTCGCCCACTCGCCGGTGGTGACGCCGGCCCGGGCGCACTCCAGGGTGGCCTCCATCAGGTTCTCGGTCCCGGCGGCGGCCTCCTTCAGCCGGTCCAGGGCCTGCCCGACGGTCGGGAAGACGAACGGGTCGCCGTTGCCCTGCCGGTCCGAGGACTCCTGCCGCTCGGCGCGCCAGCGGCCGATGCGCTCGACGGTGAGGGCCTCCACGGCCGCGTCCACGGTCATGATCGCGCCGTCCAGGTCGGCGGTGAGCGGGTTCTCCTCGGTCTGCTGGAAGCAGTTCACTCCGACGATCTTGTCCTCGCCGGCCTCGATCCGGGCGCGGCGCTCGGCGTGCGAGGAGACCAGTCGGGACTTCAGGTAGCCGGACTCGACGGCGGCCATGGCGCCGCCCATCTCCTGGATCCGGTCGATCTCGGCCAGGCAGTCGGCGACGAGGGAGTCGACCTTGGCTTCGATGACGTGGGAGCCGGCGAAGATGTCCTCGTACTCCAGCAGGTCGCTCTCGTGGGCCAGGACCTGCTGGATGCGCAGCGACCACTGCTGGTCCCAGGGGCGGGGCAGGCCCAGTGCCTCGTTCCAGGCCGGCAGCTGCACGGCGCGGGCGCGGGCGTCCTTGGAGAGGGTGACGGCCAGCATCTCCAGGACGATGCGCTGCACGTTGTTCTCGGGCTGGGCCTCGGTCAGGCCGAGGGAGTTGACCTGGACGCCGTAGCGGAACCGGCGCTGCTTGGCGTTCTCGATGCCGTAGCGCTCCAGGGTGACCTTGTCCCAGATGCGGCCGAAGGCGCGCATCTTGCACATCTCCTCGATGAAGCGGACGCCCGCGTTCACGAAGAAGGAGATGCGGGCGACGACCTCGCCGAACCGCTCCTCGGGCACCTGGCCCGAGTCGCGGACGGAGTCGAGGACGGCGATCGCGGTGGACATCGCGTACGAGATCTCCTGGACGGGGGTGGCCCCCGCCTCCTGGAGGTGGTACGAGCAGATGTTGATCGGGTTCCACTTCGGGATGTGGTTGACCGTGTACGCGATCATGTCCGTCGTCAGGCGGAGCGAGGGTCCCGGCGGGAAGACGTGCGTCCCGCGCGAGAGGTACTCCTTGACGATGTCGTTCTGGGTGGTGCCCTGGAGCAGGGCGATGTCCGCGCCCTGCTCCTCGGCGGCCACCTGGTAGAGCGCCAGCAGCCACATGGCGGTGGCGTTGATCGTCATCGAGGTGTTCATCTGTTCCAGGGGGATGTCCTGGAACAGCCGGCGCATGTCGCCCAGGTGCGAGACCGGGACCCCGACCCGGCCGACCTCGCCGCGGGCGAGGATGTGGTCGGGGTCGTAGCCCGTCTGCGTCGGGAGGTCGAACGCGACGGACAGGCCGGTCTGGCCCTTGGCGAGGTTGCGGCGGTACAGCTCGTTGGACGCCTCGGCCGTGGAGTGGCCGGCGTACGTCCGCATGAGCCACGGACGGTCTTTCTGGCGCTCTGTCATCTCAGGCGATCCTTATGGCCTTTGAGCCGACTCAGATGTTCCGGAAGCGGTTGATCGCGTCGAGGTGCGTGGCGCGCAGCTCGTGGTCGCGCACGCCCAGGCCCTCTTCCGGGGCGAGCGCGAGGACGCCGACCTTGCCCTGGTGGAGGTTGCGGTGGACGTCGTAGGCGGCCTGGCCGGTCTCCTCCAGGGAGTAGACCTTGGAGAGGGTGGGGTGGATCTTGCCCTTGGCGATCAGGCGGTTGGCCTCCCAGGCCTCGCGGTAGTTCGCGAAGTGGGAGCCGATGATGCGCTTGAGGGACATCCACAGGTAGCGGTTGTCGTACTCGTGCATGTAGCCCGAGGTCGAGGCGCAGGTGGTGATGGTGCCGCCCTTGCGGGTGACGTAGACGCTGGCGCCGAAGGTCTCGCGGCCGGGGTGCTCGAAGACGATGTCGATGTCCTCGCCGCCGGTCAGCTCGCGGATGCGCTTGCCGAAGCGCTTCCACTCCTTCGGGTCCTGGGTGTGCTCGTCCTTCCAGAAGCGGTAGCCCTCGGCGTTGCGGTCGATGACCGACGTCGCGCCCATGGCCCGGCAGATGTCGGCCTTCTCGGGGGAGGAGACCACGCAGATCGGGTTGGCGCCGCCGGCCAGCGCGAACTGGGTGGCGTAGGAGCCGAGGCCGCCGCTGGCGCCCCAGATGAGGACGTTGTCGCCCTGCTTCATGCCGGCGCCGTTGCGGGAGACCAGCTGGCGGTAGGCGGTGGAGTTGACCAGGCCGGGGGAGGCGGCCTCCTCCCAGCTCAGGTGGGCGGGCTTGGGCATCAGCTGGTTGGACTTGACGAGGGCGATCTCGGCGAGGCCGCCGAAGTTGGTCTCGAAGCCCCAGATGCGCTGCTCGGGGTCGAGCATCGTGTCGTTGTGGCCGTCCGAGGACTCCAGCTCGACCGACAGGCAGTGCGCGACGACCTCGTCGCCGGGGTTCCAGGCGTTGACGCCGGGGCCGGTGCGCAGCACGACGCCCGCGAGGTCGGAGCCGATGACGTGGTAGGGGAGGTCGTGGCGCTTGGTGAGCTCCGAGAGGCGCCCGTAGCGCTCCAGGAAGCTGAAGGTGGACACCGGCTCGAAGATCGAGGTCCACACGGAGTTGTAGTTGACGGAGGAGGCCATGACGGCCACCAGTGCCTCGCCGGGGCCCAGTTCGGGGACGGGGACCTGGTCGAGGTGCAGGGACTTGCGGGGGTCCTTCTCGCGGGTGGTGAGCCCGGCGAACATCTCCACCTCGTCCTTGTGCACGGTGATCGCGCGGTAGGAGTCGGGGAGCGGCAGGGCCGCGAAGTCGGCGGCGGTGGCGGACTGCGACTGAATCGCGTCCAGGATGTCCTTCACGGTATTGCCTCCGGCTGAGCGCTGATGAGGGTGCGCCGAATGGATACGCGGTGCGTGCGTGGGAGCGTGTGGGTGGTGCTGCGAGGTGCTGCGAAGTGCCGTCGGTCCGGCGGTGCGGTGGTGCGGGCACACCCGTGGTGAGGTGTGCGGGAGCCTGGTGACGCAGGCATCCGGGGCGCGTTCCGTGCCGAGTGGGCGTGGGTCGCGGGGACGTCCGGACGAGATTCAACGTATGGCACCCCGTGTCACTCGACAAGGCACCGGGTGCCAAAACTTTCTCTCATTTGCCGATTGACCTGCGCAGATGAGCGATAATCGATCAGAGTTACCCGCGAGTAGGGGTAATTTGGACAAACAAGAGGGCCGCCCCCGATACGGGGGCGGCCCGGTGTGACGCGTGTGACGTCGAGCGTCTACCGCTTGTTCTTGAGCGCCTCTTCGATCGTGCGCATGACCTCGTCCAGCGGAGCGTCCGTACGCGCCACCGCGACGAGCACCTCGCCCTCGGTCCGCACCGCCGCCGGCTCCGGCGTCGGCGCCGGCGCGCCCTGCGTACGGCCCGCTCCGATGCCCGATCCGAAGGTCTTGCGGACGATGGAGAAGGCGTGGTCCAGCTGCGCCTCCACGTCCCCCTGGCCGCCCGCGCGCAGCCAGCGCCGCAGCACGTGGTTGTGGGCGGTCACCACCGCGGAGGCGGCCACCTCCGCCAGCAGCGGGTCGTCGTTGCCGTCGTGGTGCTCGGTCTCGTCGAAGTGGGCCAGCAGGTAGCGGGTGAACAGCCGCTCGTACCGGGCCACCGAGGCGATCTCCCGCTCGCGCAGCGCCGGCACCTCGCGGGTCAGCCGGTAGCGCTCCACGGACACCGCCGGGGAGGCGGCGTACATCTTCATGACCTCCTTGATCCCCCGGCACACCGTGTCGAGCGGGTGCTCGTGCGCCGGCGCCACGTCCAGGACGGCCTCGGCGCGGGTCAGGGTGTCGTCGTGGTCCGGGAAGATCGCCTCTTCCTTGGACCGGAAGTGCCGGAAGAAGGTCCTGCGCGCCACCCCGGCCGTCGCCGCGATCTCGTCGACCGTCGTGGCCTCGTACCCCTTGGTCGCGAACAGCTCCATGGCCGCGGCGGCGAGCTCACGGCGCATCTTGAGCCGCTGAGCGGCCGCCCGCGTGCCGGCGGCGCTCTCCGGGACGTCGGAGGGCGCGGAGGCGCGGGGCGAGGTCTTGGCGGGCTGGGACATAGAGCGAAAGTACTTCATTCGCGCAGGGGAGCGCGCCTGAGGGGGGTGGGACGGGGGTGGATGCGGGGGAGAGCCCGCACTGGGCTCGGAAGGGTTCGTCCGCCGTGAGGGTCCGGCGGACCCGAGCAGCCCTCCCCACGCATCCTGCTCGGGGCCCGCCTGGTTACCGGCGGGCGTACTCACGGAATCCGCGGCCGGTCTTCCGGCCCAGGCATCCCGCCGCCACCAGGTGCTCCAGCAGCGGGGAGGGCGCCAGGCCCGGGTCGCGGAACTCCTGGTGGAGGACCTTCTCGATGGCCAGCGACACGTCCAGGCCGACCACGTCGAGGAGCTCGAAGGGGCCCATCGGGTAGCCGCCGCCCAGCTTCATCGCGGCGTCGATGTCGTCGAGGGTCGCGTAGTGCTGCTCGACCATCTTGATCGCGTTGTTGAGGTACGGGAACAGCAGCGCGTTCACGATGAAGCCGGCCCGGTCCCCGCAGTCCACCGGGTGCTTGCGCACCTTCAGGCAGACCTCGCGGACGGTGGCGTGCACGTCGTCCGCCGTCAGGACCGTGCGGACCACCTCGACCAGCTTCATCGCCGGCGCCGGGTTGAAGAAGTGCATCCCGATCACGTCCTGCGGACGCGACGTCGCCCGCGCGACGGCGATCACCGGCAGCGAGGAGGTCGTGGTGGCCAGCACCGCGCCCGGCCGACAGACCTTGTCCAGGTTCGCGAACAGCTCCTGCTTGACCGCCAGGTCCTCGGCGACGGCCTCCACCGCGAGGTCCACCTCCGAGAAGGCCTCCAGCGAACCCGCCGGTGTGATCCGCCCCAGCGTCAGCTCCGCGGCCTCCGCGGTCAGCCGGCCCTTGGACACCGCACGGCCCAAGGACTTGCCGATCGCGGCCTTCGCGGCCTCCGCCTTCTCCTGGCCGCGCGCGGCCAGCACCACGTCGTAGCCGGCCTGCGCGAAGACCTGGGCGATCCCGCTCGCCATCGTCCCCGAGCCGGCCACGCCGACCGAGGAGACCGGCCGGCCGGTCCCCAGCAGGGACCCGTCGGGCGGCGTCTGGAGGTCGCGGACCGCCACGGAGCTGCCCGGAGCCTCGTACGTGTAGAAGCCCCGGCCGGACTTCTGCCCGGTCAGGCCCGCCTCGGCGAGGTGCCCCAGGATGGGGGCCGGGGCGTGCAGCCGGTCCCCGGAGGAGGCGTACATGGCCTCCAGCACCGTACGGGCGGTGTCCACGCCGATCAGGTCGAGCAGCGCCAACGGGCCCATCGGCAGCCCGCAGCCGAGCCGCATCGCGGCGTCGATGTCCTCGCGGGAGGCGTACTTGGCCTCGTACATCGCGGCGGCCTGGTTGAGGTAGCCGAACAGCAGGCCGTCCGCGACGAAACCGGGCCGGTCGCCCACCGCGACGGGCTGCTTGCCCAGCTCCGAGGCCAGGGCCGTGACCGCCTCGACGGCGGGCGGCGCGGTGAGCACGCAGGAGACGATCTCGACCAGCTTCATCGCCGGCGCCGGGTTGAAGAAGTGCAGGCCCAGCACCCGCTCGGGGCGCAGCGACTCGGCGGCCAGCCGGGTCACCGACAGGGCGTTGGTGCCCGTCGCCAGGATCGTGTCCGGCCGGACGATCGCGTCGAGCTCGCGGAAGACCCGCTGCTTGAGCTCGTACTCCTCCGGCACCACCTCGATGACCAGGTCCGCGTCGGCGGCGGCCGCGAGGTCGGTGAAGGTGCGGAAACGGGCGAGGACGGCCTCGCGCTCCTGCTCGGTGAGCCGCTCCTTGGCCACGGAGCGGGCGGTCGAGGCGGCGAGCGCGGCGCCGGCGCGCCGGGCGGCGGCCTCGCTCACGTCGATGCCGATGACCTCGCGGCCGGCGCGGGCGAGCACCTCGGCGATGCCGGAGCCCATCGTGCCGAGACCGACGACGGCGATGGTGGCGAGGGCGGGACGGGCGGAAGCGGACTGACCGGACGTGGACTGACCGGACGTGGACGGAAGGTCCATCGCGGACTCCAGTGGAAGAGGGTGACGACTTCTGTGGTCCGGCGCGCGGCGCACGTGCGCGGCCGGTGGGAGCGCGCGCGGCCGCGGGTACGCCGCCGGGGGCGCGCGGGCGCGGTCCCGTGTGCGGCGCGAACGCGGAAGAGGAACGCGGTGCGCGTGAACCCGAGGACGCGGCCCGAGGGAGACGGCCGCGCGAAGACCCCGAGGGGAAGGGGAACGGCGGACCCCGTCCCGGGGCCGCGCCGCGTGGAAACACGGTGCGAGGCGCCGCAGCGAGCTCCGCGAACGGAGACCCGTACGGGCCGCAGTACCTGCGGTACCGAACCGACTGGCACGGGGCGGCTGCGTCACCAGGCCTGCCCCGTACGTGTTGAAGGGAGAGTAACTCGTCGGTAACTGCTTGGCCAGAGCAGGGGAGATACCGCCGGATGTGACGTACGCCGCCCCCGCCCGCCCTAGGGCCTGACGTCAAACTCCTGCCTGCCCCGCGACGCCCGGCACGCGCTCTCGCCGCACCGGGCGAAAGACCGAGTACGACCGGTACACGTGCTTCCGCCCGGCACGCCGAGAGCACGCACCGGACGCCGCGGGGCCGCCCTCCGGGCGACGACAGGAGTTTGACGACAGGCCCTAGGGTGGGCGCGTGAACGACGTCTTGGAGCGCCTACGACTGGAAGCGGACGGGTCCCCGGAGTACGGGAGGCTGCTCGCGGCGGACCCCGACGCGCTCGCCGCGTCCCTCTCCTCGGCCGGGCGCCCCCTGTGGTCCCGCGAACTGGCCGCCTACCGGCTGGGGCTGGCGGGGGACCGCCGGGCCTTCGAACCCCTGGTGCTGCTCCTCAACCACCGGGACCCGGAGCGCTGCGAGGCCGCCGCCCAGGCCCTCGCCGTCCTCGGCGACCCGCGCACGGCCCGGGCCGCCGCCGCGCTGGCCACCAACACCCTGCGCACCGCCTACGCCCTGCACCCGGTGCGGTTGTTGGCCGCGCTGCGGGCGCCGGAGTCGGTCCCGGCCCTGGTCGCCACCCTGGACCGGCTGCTCGCGCCGCACGACCCGTACTGGCGGGTGGCGCTGGCCTGCGTGGAGGGGCTCGGCGCCCTCGGCGACGCACGGGCCCGCGGGGTCCTGGTGCGGGCGCAGTCGCACCCCCGGCTGGCGGTGGCGGCCACCGCCGGCCTCGGCCGACTGGCGGCCGGCCACCCCGACGCCTGATACCCGGCGACCGGGTTCGACGGTCGGGGTTCGACGGCCCGGGGGAGGGGCGGGCGGGCGGCGGCTCAGGCGCGGGTCGGCTCCGGGACGATCGCGAAGGCGTCGATCTCCACGAGGAGTTCCGGCCGGACCAGGGCGGCGACCTGCACCGCGGAGGAGGCCGGCACGCGGTCCGCCGCGATCACCTCGGCGCGGGCCGCCCGTACCGCCGGGAGGTGTGCGACGTCCGTGACGAAGTACGTCAGCTTCACCACGTCGTCGAACGTGGCACCCGCCGCCGCCAGGCACCGGCGCAGGTTCTCGAAGACCTGACGGGCCTGGGCGGCGGGATCGCCCTCGCCGACCAGCTCGCCCGCCTCGTCGAAGGAACACTGCCCCGAGATCGCCACGAAGCGGCCCGTGCCCCACACCACGTGGCTGTAGCCGGCGCCGCCGCTGACGCCCTCGGGGGCCGCGACCCGGGTGAGGTGACCGCCCTCGGCGGAGCCGGACGGGTTCGGGGTCGCGGCCGGGGAGCCGGACGCGGATATCGATGTCGTCATGCGGACGATCTTGTCAGAGGCGGGCCGGAAGCGATCAGCCGCGGAAGCCCAGCAGCCCGTGCAGGGCCGCCCCGCCCGCCGACGCGGGCACCGCGCGGGTCGCGGTGGTCGGCTTCGGCGCGCTCTGCGCGGGGCAGGTGGCATCGCTCGCGGCGCCCGTGCGCAGGTAGGCGGCGAGCTTGTCGTCGAGGCACTTGTTGCCGCTCAGCGCGATCCCGTGGTTGCCGCCGCCCTGCTCCACCACCAGGTGCGAGCCCGCCAGCTTCTCGCGCATGCTCACCGCGCCCTCGTACGGCGTCGCGGCGTCCTCGGTCGCCTGGAACAGCAGGGCCGGCGGAAGGGCGTCGTTGGTCACGTCCGGGGCCTGGAGCTGCTCACCGGGCCAGAACGCGCAGGGCGCGTTGTACCAGGCGTTGTTCCAGGTCATGAAGGGCGCCTTGGCGTGCGTGCTCCACATGTCGGCCCGCCACCGGTTCCAGTCCCGGGGCCAGGCCGAGTCACGGCACTGCACCGCCGTGTAGACGCTGTAGCTGTTGCCGGCCGAGGGCTCCACCGCGCCGAACCGCTCGTACGCGGCCACCAGGGGCTTGACGTCGCCCTCGCGCGCGTACGCGGCGAAGGCCTCGGCGAGCGCGGGCCAGTAGCCGTTGAAGTAGCCGCCCGGCATGTAGGTGTCCTCCAGCTCGGCCGGACCCACCTTGCCGCCCGCCGCCTGCTGCCGCAGGCTCTCGCGCATCCCGTACCAGCGGGCCTCGACGCGGGCCGGGTCGTCGCCGAGGCGGTAGGTGGCGTCGTGCTCGGCCACCCAGGCCAGGAACGCCTTGTGGCGGGCGTCGAAGGCCACGTCCTGGGCGAGGTTGTCCTGGTACCAGACGCCGGCCGGGTCCACCACGGAGTCCAGCACGAGGCGGTGCACCCGGTCCGGGTGCAGCTTCGCGTACACCGCGCCCAGGTAGGTCCCGTAGGAGTAGCCGAAGTAGCTCAGTCGGGGCGCCCCGAGCGCGACGCGCAGCACCTCCAGGTCACGGGCGGCGGAGACGGTGCCGATGTGCGGGAGCACGTCCGCGTGCCGGGCCTGGCAGGACTCGGCGAAGGCGCGGACCCGGTCGAGGTTGGCGCGCTCCACGGCCGGGTCCAGGGGGACGGAGTCCGGTCGTACGGGCTTGAAGTGGTTGCCGCCGCAGTCCAGGGCGGGCTCGCTGCGGCCCACGCCCCGGGGGTCGAAGCCGATGACGTCGTACTGGGCGGCCACGTCCTTGGGCAGGGCGGAGGCCACGAAGCCGGCCAGCGCCCGACCGCTGCCGCCCGGCCCGCCGGGGTTGACCAGCAGCGGCCCCTGGGACCGGGCGGCGGTGTGCGGGACGCGGGTCAGGGCCAGGGAGATCTGCCGTCCGGCGGGGGCGTCGTGGTCGAGGGGGACCTTGAGGGAGGCGCACTGGAGCGTCGGGTGCCGGGGGGTCGCGCAGCCGGTCCAGGTCAGCGCGGCGACGGCGGACCGGTCCACGGGCGCGGGCGCGGCCGGCGCGGCGGTGACGGGGCCCGCGAGGGCGGCGACGACGGTGGACACGGACAGCATGACGGCGGCGCGCTTCTTCAGGGGGTGGAGCATGGGGCCTCCCAGCCGAGGGTTCTGGCCGGAATCGTCCCGGAAACCGTGCCCCCGAAACGGGATCGGCCCGCGGATTGGCCCGATGTGATGACCCGTCGGCCGGCGACCGGAGGCACCTCGCCCCGCACGCCCCCGGCCGCCGGGGGCGTGCGGGGCGGGGTGAGGGTCGAGGGAGTGGCGCCGCCCGCCGGGGGGTTCCGCCCGGGAGGGGGCGCCGGAGTTCGAGGGGGCGGGTGGGCGGGAGGGGGTGGATTTGGGTCGTACGGCCGGAGGTGGTTGGCTTGCCGCGACGAGCGAACACGACTGCTGGAGGAACAGGTATGGCGCAGGTCGAGGCCACCACGGAGCGCATCATCGGGGCCGACGCGGAGACCGTCTTCGACGCGCTGGCCGACTACACCGGCACCCGCCACAAGCTGCTCCCCGAGCACTTCAGCGAGTACGAGGTGCGCGAGGGCGGCGACGGCGAGGGCACCCTCGTCCACTGGAAGCTCCAGGCCACCAGCAAGCGCGTCCGCGACTGCCTGCTGGAGGTCAGCGAGCCCACCGACGGGCAGCTCGTGGAGAAGGACCGCAACTCCTCCATGGTCACCACCTGGACCGTGACCCCCGCCGGCGAGGGCAAGTCGAAGGCCGTCGTCAGCACCGTCTGGAACGGCGCCGGCGGCATCGGCGGCTTCTTCGAGCGCACCTTCGCCCCCAAGGGCCTCGGCCGCATCTACGACTCGGTCCTCGCCAAGCTGGCGGAGGAAGTCGAGGCCTGATCAAGGCCCTTGTCCCGGGGCCGCCCCGCGGCGCGCCCCGGGCGGCTCACCGGTTCGGGTGGATTTCCCCGGCCCCGGCGCCCGGCCCGGGCCCGGCCCGACGCCCGGCCCGGGGCGCCCCGCCGCGCGCCCCGACGCGGCGCGCGGCCGGCCGGCGTGGCCCCCGGGCCGGCGCGGCCGCGGAGGGCTAGGGTGGGGGACTCCGCGACCCGACCCACCGGGGGGCCCGATGAAGATCCTCGTCTCGGCCGACATGGAAGGCGCCACCGGCGTCACCTGGCCCCAGGACGTGCTGCCCGGCACCCCCCAGTGGGAGCGCTGCCGGGGCATGTTCACCTCCGACGTGAACGCCGCCGTCCTCGGGTTCTACGACGGGGGCGCCGACCAGGTCGTCATCAACGAGGCCCACTGGACGATGCGCAACCTGCTGCTGGAGCGGCTCGACGCCCGCGCCGAGATGCTCACCGGCCGCCACAAGTCGCTCTCCATGGTCGAGGGCGTCCAGCACGGCGACGTCGACGGGGTCGCCTTCGTCGGCTACCACACCGGCGCCGGCACGGAGGGCGTCCTCGCCCACACCTACCTCGCCAACTCCATCACCGGCGTCTGGCTGAACGGCCGGCGCGCGAGCGAGGGACTGCTCAACGCCGCCGTGGCCGCCGAGTACGGGGTCCCCGTCATCCTCGTCACCGGCGACGACCTCACCTGCCACGACGCCGCCGACTACGCCCCCGACGCCCGTACCGTCGCCGTCAAGGACCACGTCTCGCGCTACGCGGCCGTCTGCCGCACCCCCGCCCGCACCGCCGCCGACATCCGGGCCGCCGCCACCGAGGCCACGAAGCTCGCCGTCCGCCACGAACCCGTCCGCGGCGGCCCCTTCACGGTGGAGGTCGAATTCGACGCCGAACACCTGGCGATGGCCGCCACCGTCGTTCCCGGCGTCGCACGGTGCGGCGAACGCAGGATCGCGTACACCAGCCCGACCATGTACGAGGGGATCCGGACCTTCAAGGCGGTCACGACGGTCGTCTCCTCGGCGGTGGAGGAGCAGTATGGATGACATGAACGTGCTGGACGCCACCGCGGAGCGCGACGTCGACGCGACGGCCCTCGACGAGGTCGTCGAGTTCACCTCCGGGCTGATCCGCATCGACACGAGCAACCGCGGCGGCGGCGACTGCCGCGAACGCCCCGCCGCCGAGTACGTCGCCGAACGGCTGGCCGCCGTCGGCCTGGAACCGACCCTGCTGGAACGCACCCCCGGCCGCACCAACGTCGTCGCCAGGATCGAGGGGACCGACCCCCGCGCCGACGCCCTCCTGGTCCACGGCCACCTCGACGTGGTTCCCGCCGAGGCCGCCGACTGGAGCGTCGACCCCTTCTCCGGCGAGGTCCGCGACGGGGTGGTCTGGGGCCGCGGGGCCGTCGACATGAAGAACATGGACGCCATGGTGCTGGCCGTCGTCCGCGCCTGGGCCCGCGCCGGGGTGCGCCCGCGCCGCGACATCGTCCTCGCCTTCACCGCCGACGAGGAGGACAGCGCGGTCGACGGATCCGGCTTCCTCGCCGACCACCACCCGCACCTGTTCGAAGGCTGTACGGAGGGCCTGTCCGAATCCGGGGCCTTCACCGTCCACCCCCGCCCCGGCCAGGCCCTCTACCCCATCGCCGCCGGCGAACGCGGCACGGGCTGGCTGAAGTTGACCGCCCACGGCACGACCGGACACGGATCCAAGCCCAACCGGGCCAACGCCGTCAGCCGGCTCGCCGCGGCCGTCGCCCGGATCGGCGCGCACGAGTGGCCGGTCCGGCTCACCGACACCGTCGTCGCCTGCATCACCGAACTCGCCGCCCTCCAGGGCCTGTCCGTCGACCCCCGGGCACCCGGCTTCGACCTCGACGCCGTCCTCGAAAAGCTCGGACCGGCCGCCGCCCTCGTGGAGGCCACCGTCCGCAACAGCGCCAACCCCACCATGTTCAGCGCCGGTTACAAGGTCAACGTCATCCCCGGACACGCCACCGCCTACGTGGACGGCCGCACCGTACCCGGCGGCGAGGAGGAGTTCCGCGCCACCCTCGACGAACTCACCGGCCCCGAAGTGCGGTGGGAGTTCCACCACCGGGAGGTCGCCCTCGAAGCCCCCGTCGACGGACGCACGTACGCGATCCTGCGCGACTGCGTGCGGCACTTCGACCCCGACGGGCACGTGGTGCCCTTCTGCATGGCCGGCGGCACCGACGCCAAGCAGTTCTCCCGGCTCGGCATCACCGGCTACGGCTACTCCCCGCTCAAGCTGCCGCCCGGCTTCGACTACTGGGCCCTCTTCCACGGCGTCGACGAGCGCGTCCCCGTCGACGCCCTCCACTTCGGCGTCCGCGTCCTCGACCGCGCGCTGCGGACCCTGTGAGCGGCCCCGCGCACCCGCCGCCCCCCGGCGAGGCCCCCTACGGCAGCTGGCCCTCGCCGATCGACGCCGCGCTCGCCGCCTCCCACGACGGCCGCCCCGAGTACGTGGGCACCATCGGCGCCGAGGTCTGGTGGACCGAGCCGCGCCCCACCGAGGCCGGCCGCCGCACCCTGGTGCGCCGTCCGGCCGACGGCCGCGCCGCCCGCGACGTCCTGCCGGCGCCCTGGAACGTGCGCAGCCGGCTCACCGAGTACGGGGGCCTGCCCTGGGCCGGCGTCGAACGCCCCGGCGCGGGCCCACTGGTGGTCTTCGTCCACCACGCCGACCAGCGGCTCTACGCCTGGGAGCCGGACGCGCCCGACGGCGGCGGGCCGCGCCCGCTGACCCCGCTGTCCCCGGTCGGCGGCGGTCTGCGGTGGGCGGACCCGGTCGTGCGCGCGGGCGCCGGTGACGACGCCGGCGACGGGGAGGTGTGGTGCGTGCTGGAGGAGTTCACCGGCCCGGCCCCCACCGACGTACGACGCGTGGCGGCGGCCGTCCCGCTGGACGGTTCGGCCGCCGAGGACCGCCGCGCCGTACGGGAGTTGACCGACGACCGGCACCGCTTCCGGACGGGACCGAAGCCCTCCCCCGACGGGCGGCGCGCCGCCTGGCTGGTGTGGGACCACCCCCGCATGCCGTGGGACGGCACCGAGCTCCAGGTGGCCGACGTGGCCGCCGACGGCACCCTCGCGGAGCCCCGCACGCTCCTCGGCGGGCCGACCGAGGCGGTGGCGCAGGCGGTGTGGGCGCCCGACGGGAGCCTGCTGGCGGTCAGCGACCGCGAGGGCTGGTGGAACCCGTACCGGGTGGACCCGGACGGCGGCGGCGCCGTCAACCTGTGTCCCCGGGAGGAGGAGTTCGGCGGCGCGCTGTGGAAGCCGGGGCTGAGCTGGCTCGCACCCCTGCCCGACCGGCTCCTCGCCGTCCTGCACGGGCAGGGCACGGCCCGGCTCGGCGTACTGGACGCGGACGGCGGCGAACTCGTCGACGCGGCCGGCCCCTGGACCGCCTGGCAACCGACCCTCGCCGTCAGCGGCACCCGCGTCTACGGGGTCGCGGCCAGCCCGCGCAGCGCGTACGAGGTCGTCGAACTCGACACCGCGACGGGACACACCCGGGTGGTCGGAGCCCACGCCACCGACCCCGTGGACCCGGCCCACTACCCGGAACCGCAGACCCGCACCTTCGCCGGACCCGGCGGCCGCGAGGTCCACGCCCACGTGTACCCGCCGCACCACCCCGCCCGGTGGGGCCCCGCCGCCGAGCTGCCCCCGTACGTGGTGTGGGCCCACGGCGGCCCCACCGACCACGTGCCGCCCGTGCTCGACCTGCACATCGCGTACTTCACCTCGCGCGGCATCGGCGTCGTCGAGGTGAACTACGGCGGCTCGACCGGCTACGGCCGCGCCTACCGCGAGCGGCTGCGCGAGCAGTGGGGCGTGGTCGACGTGGAGGACTGCGCGGCCGTGGCCCGCGCCCTGGCGGCCGAGGGCACCGCCGACCCCGACCGGCTTGCCATCCGGGGCGGCAGCGCGGGCGGCTGGACGGCGGCGGCCTCCCTGGCCGCCGGCGACCTGTACGCCTGCGCGGCGATCATCTACCCGGTCCTCGACCTGCGCGGCTTCGCCGCCGAGACCCACGACCTGGAGTCCCGCTACGTCGACGGCCTGGCCGGCCCGCCCGAGGCCCTGGCGGTGCGGTGCCGCGAACGCTCGCCGGTGGCCCGCGCCGACCGGATCACCGCGCCCTTCGTCCTCCTCCAGGGCCTCGACGACCCCGTCTGCCCGCCCGCCCAGGCCGAACGGCTGCTCGCCGCGCTGCGCGGTCGGCCGGTGCCGCACGCGTACGTCACCTTCGAGGGCGAGGGCCACGGCTTCCGGCGGGCGGAGACGATGGTGCGGGCCCTGGAGGCCGAGCTGTCGCTGTACGCCCAGGTCTTCGGGATCGACCGCGGGGACGTCCCCCGTTTGGCCCTGCACAGCTGACCACCGCCCCCGGCGCGGGCCGACGATGGGCCCATGACCCCCCACACCGCCAAGGGCGGCCCACAGCGCCGAGGGGCGATCACCCCGGGCCGCGTCGGCATCGCCGCCCTCGTGGTCGTCACCCTGGTCTTCATCTTCGAGAACCGCCGGCAGACCGAGATCCGCCTGCTGGTCCCGCTGGTGACGATGCCGCTCTGGGTGGCCCTGCTGATCTCCGCCGTCCTGGGCGGGATCTGCGGCGCCTACGTGATGGGCCGCAGGTCCCGCCGCAGGTAGCCGCAGGTGGCCGCGCGCGGGTGGACGGGCGGGACGTCGCCCGCCTACGCGGTGTGCAGCCAGACGCGCAGCCGACCGAGCGGGGCGAAGCCCGCGCGCAGGGCCGCGGCGAGGTCGTCCCCGGCCTCGTAGCCGACGACCGGGAGGGCCGGCCACCGGGCGTCGGCGGCGGCCAGGACGGCGGCCCACGTCTCGTCGGTGTCGGCGTCGTCCGCGGCGAACAGGTTGGACACCCCCACGACCCCGCCGCCCGCGCTCGCCACCGCGCCCGCGACGACGCGCCCCGCGGCCCGGCCCGCCAGGAAGACGAGGTCCTGATCGAGCAGGGCCGGACGGAACAGCCCGCCGGCCCCCTCGCCGGACCAGGCAGCCTCCCAGGCGTCGAGCTCCCCGGCCGTCGCGACCTCGGACCACTCCAGTCGCCGCCCGGGGGCCGGGAGCGCCGAGCCCCGGGCGCGGTGGATCCACGAGGCCTCGAAGAGCACCTCGAAGCCGGCCGGGGCCAGGTCCAGGGCCGCGAAGCTGTCCTTGACCGAACAGCCCGGAACGGCGGTGTCGATCCCGGCCCGCACCGCCTCGACCGTGCTCGTCGGCGCCAGGGTCACGGCGTCGGGGTACAGGGGAGGCGTGCGCGCCGAGCTGGTCCAGGCCTCGGCGGAGAACGAGGGGCGCAGCCCGTGCGTCCGGCAGACCGCGTCGCACCAGAGGGCGTTGTTGCGGGCCGCGGCGCGCAGGAGTTCCCCGGAGGGGTCGTCGTTGATCACGGCGGTGATGGTGGCACACCACCTAGCCTGGGCACATGTCATATTCCCGCTACCTGGTGCGGGGCGCCCGGGTCGGGCTGCGCCCGTTCCGCGTCGCCGACGGCCCCGAGTTCACCGCCCGCGTCCGCGAGAGCCGCGACCTGCACCGGCCCTGGCTCTTCCCGCCCGCCACCCTGGAGGATTTCGAGCCCTACGCGGCCCGCCTGGGCGAGGGCGAGGCGCGCGCCGGGTTCCTCGTCTGCGAACCCGTCACCGGGGCGATCGCCGGCTTCGTCAACGTCAACAACATCGTCCGGGGAGCCTTCCGGTGCGGGGCGCTGGGCTACGGGGCGTTCGCGCACTCCGTCGGCCGGGGCCTGCTCGGCGAGGGTCTCGACCTGCTGCTGGACCACGCCTTCGCCCCCGCCGCGGAGGGCGGCCTCGACCTGCACCGTCTGGAGGCGAACGTGCGGCCGGGCAACACCGCCTCGATCGCCCTGGTCCGCGGGCGGGGCTTTCGACTGGAGGGGCTCTCCCCGGACTTCCTCCACGTGGACGGGGCCTGGCGCGACCACGAACGCTGGGCGATCACCGCGGACATGCCCCGCCCGCACACCGCGCACGTGCCGGTGTGAGCCGTCGCAGCCCCGTCGCAGCCGTTCGGGCCGTCGGGGCCGTCGGGGCCGTCGGGGCCGTCGGAGTCAACCGGGCGGTCTTTGCCCAACCCTGACCGGTGGTCGTGCGCGGAACCCCTGTGCAGCCGCCGCGCCGCCGTGTTCCATTTCCCCATGGCCACCACCGTCAGACGCGATCGGCTGATTCTTCCCTCCGCCCCGCTGGGCCCCGACAACCCGCTGCCCGCGCTGTGCGCCCCCGACGGCGTCCACGACCTGGACGAGCGCGCCCGCCGGGAGCTGCCGCGCGACATGGCCCGCCAGATCGGCTACGAGCCGCTGCGGTCCGTGCTGCCGACGCGCCTGCGCGACGGGTACGGCAGGGAGCGCGTCGAGCGAGGGGTCGAGGCGATCGTCCTGGAGAACGAACGCCTGCGGGTCACCGTGCTGCCCGGCCTCGGCGGCCGGATCCACTCGCTCGTCCACCTGCCGTCCGGCCGCGAACTGCTCTACCGCAACCCGGTGTTCCAGCCCGCCAACTTCGCCCTCAACGGCGCCTGGTACTCCGGCGGCATCGAGTGGAACATCGGCGCCACCGGCCACACCACCCTCTCCTGCGCCCCCCTGCACGCCGCGCTCGTCCCCGCCCCGGACGGCGGCGAGATGGTCCGGCTGTGGGAGTGGGAGCGGCTGCGCGACCTGCCCTTCCAGGTGGACCTGTGGCTGCCCGGGGACTCGGAGTTCCTCTACGTCGGCGTCCGCGTGCGCAACCCGCACGAGCGGCCCGCGCCCGTCTACTGGTGGTCCAACACGGCCGTCCCCGAGGACGCCGGCACCCGCGTCCTGGCCCCCGCCGACGAGGCCTGGCACTACGGCTACGAGCGCGACCTGCGCCGCGTCCCCGTCCCGGACTGGCGGGACGCGGACCGCACGTACCCGTTGGGCAGCGACCACCCCGCCGACTACTTCTACGAGGTCCAGGAGCGGCGGCGGCCCTGGATCGCCGCCCTCGACGCCGAGGGGCGCGGCCTGGCCCAGGCCTCCACCGCGCGGCTGTGCGGCCGCAAGCTCTTCGTGTGGGGCGCGGGGCCCGGCGGGCGCCGCTGGCAGGAGTGGCTGGCCGCGCCCGGCGCGGGGGGCTACGCGGAGATCCAGGCCGGACTGGCCCGGACCCAGCTGGAGCACGTACGGCTGGAGGCCGGCGCGGAGTTCAGCTGGCTGGAGGCGTACGGGCCGCTCGCGGCGGACCCGGCGGCCGTGCACGGGGCCGACTGGGCGGCGGCCCGCGCGGCCGGCGCGGCGGCCCTGGACGAGGCCCTGCCCGCCGAGGTGCTGGACGCCGCCCACCGAAGCTGGCGGGCCGTCGCCGACACCGCACCGGGGGAGCGGCTGGCGACCGGCTCCGGCTGGGGCGCGCTGGAGGTGCTGTGCGGGGGCCACACCCTGCCGGGCACCCCCTTCGAGGAGTCGACCCTCGGGGAGGAACAGGAGCCCTGGCTGCGGCTGTGGCGCACCGGAGCGCTGCCCGCCCCGAGCGGGGCGGTTCCGCCGGGGCCCGCGCTGGTCGCCCCGCACTGGCGGGACATGCTGGAGACCGCCCCCGCCGACCCGCTCACCGAGTACCACCTGGGCGTGGCCCAGTGGCACGCCGGCGACGTGGCCCAGGCCGTCCGCAGCTGGGAGCGCGGGCTCGCGCTCGCCCCCGCTCGGTGGCCGCTGCTGCGCTGCCTGGCGGTGGCCGACACCCTGGCCGGGGCCCCCGAGCGGGCCGCCGACCGCTACGCCGAGGCCTTCGACGACCTGCTGCGGGAGGGCGGGAGCGAGGGCGGGGAGGCGTGGTGCGCCGCCGAGTCCGCGCTGGGCCGGGAGGCGTTGGCCGCGCTGCTCGCCGTCGGCCGGCTGGGCGCGGCCCGTGCCGTGTGGGACCGGCTGCGGCCCGCCCTGCGCGAGCGGGGGCGCTTCCGGCTGCTGGCCGCCCGCCTGCTGGCCGCCGAGGGGCACGTCGGCGCGGCCCGCCGGGTCTTCGAGGAGGGTTTCGAGATCCCCGACCTGCGGGAGGGGGAGGAGACCCTCTCGGAGGTGTGGGCCGGCCTCACCGACCGCCCGCTGCCGGCGGCCTACGACTTCCGGATGCGCCCGCCGGGGTGAGGCGGGGCGGACCGGGCCGCGGCCGGGGCGGGCGGCGGGCGCCGGTCGTCAGGCCCGGCACAGCAGTTCGCCGTTCAGCACCGAGAACCAGGCGTCGGGCGCGGTGGCCCACGCCCGCCAGGCCTCGGCCGCGGCGGTCAGGTCGGCCGGCGCGGCGTGTCCGCCGGCGACGGCGACGGAGGCGTACGAGGAGGCCGTCGTACGGTCGGCCCACAGCGAGGACCACCAGGCGACCTCCTCGGGCGTGGCGTAGCACCAGGCGGTCGCGGTGGCCCGGACGTCCGTGAAGCCCGCCGCGCGCGCCCACGACAGCAGTCGGCGTCCGGCGTCCGGCTCGCCGCCGTTCGCGCGGGCCACCCGCCGGTACAGGTCCAGCCAGTCGTCCAGGCCGGGGGAGGCCGGGTACCAGGTCATGGCCGCGTAGTCGGCGTCGCGGACCGCGACGATCCCGCCCGGGCGGCAGACCCGGCGCATCTCGCGCAGTGCCCGTACCGGGTCGCCGACGTGTTGCAGCACCTGGTGGGCGTGGACCACGTCGAAGGTGTCGTCCGCGAAGTCCAGGGCGTGGACGTCCGCCGTGGCGAAGTCGACGGCTTCGGACAGCCCGCTCTCGTGCGCGTGGGCGCGCGCCCGCTCCAGGACGTCCTCGGCGGCGTCGACGGCCGTGACGTGTCCGCCGGGGGAGACCAGCCGGGCCAGGTCGGCCGTGATGGTGCCCGGTCCGCAGCCCACGTCCAGCACCCGCAGGCCGGGGCGCAGCTCGCCGATCAGGTACGCGGCCGAGTTGGCGGCGGTGCGCCAGCGGTGCGAGCGCAGGACGGACTCGTGGTGGCCGTGGGTGTAGACGGCGGTCTCGTGGGCGGTCTCGTGGGCCGTCCCGTGCGTGGTGTCCTGCGCGGCGTCGCGCGGGGCGTCGTGCGTGTCTCCCATGGCGGGGCTCCTCGTCCTCGAAGGTGATGATCACGTTAAGGGATTCGCTCGCTTTGTGAGACCGGTGTTTTGACATGTGGACACACCCCCGTGTGGGCAAGGCTTGTCGGTCGGCCGGTGGCGGCGTGTGTCGCCGGCGAGGACAGTGGGCCACGAGGGCCCGGCGCCCCGTCGGCGCCCTCGGCGAAGGCGGTGGGCACCGTGTCCGAGACCCTGCTCGAACAACACGCCGCGGCGCTGCGGCTCTTCGGTGAGCGCGTACGGGCGGTCGCGGACGACGGCTGGGGCGCGCCGACCCCGTGCACCGAATGGACCGTCCGGGACCTGGTCAACCACGTCACCGGCGAGATGCTGTGGGTCCCGCCCCTGGTCTCCGGGGGCCGCACCGTCGAGGACGTGGGCGAGGAGCTCTCCGGCGACCTGCTCGGCGCGGACCCGGTCGCCGCCTGGGAGCGGGCCGCGGCGGGCGCCCGGGACGCCCTGGCCGAGCCGGGGGCGTTGGAGCGGACCGTGAACCTCTCCTACGGGCCGACGCGCGGGGCGGCGTACTGCTCCGAGCTGACCGCCGACTGCGTGGTGCACGCCTGGGACCTCTCGCGGGCCATCGGCGCGTCGGACCGGCTGCCGGTGGGGCTCGTGGAGTTCGCCCTCAAGGAGGTCATGCCCTACGCCGACGGCCTCGCCGCGAGCGGGATGTTCGCCGAGCCGCTGGACATCCCGGCCGGGGCGGACGCCCAGACCCGACTGCTCGCCCTGGTCGGCAGGCGAGGCTGACGGGCATCACGGGGCAAACAATCGTATAAAGGGCACGATGGTGGGCGGCAGCGGTAAGCGGCGGCGGGAAGGTGAGGCACCGTGACGGGCATGGCCGAGGGCATGGCCGAGGGGACGGCCGACGGCGGTGCGGACGGTCCGGCGGCGCCCGCGCCGACGGCCGGTGAGCGGCGCCGCCGGGCCCCCGAGGGGCGCGGCCCGGTCCGCTACGGTCCCCCCGCCCCGCAACCCGGACTGCCGGTCCTGCCCGAGCTGACCGCGGTGCTGGCCGAGGCCGCGGACCGGGCCGCGCCCGAACCCCCGGGCGGCGGGGAAGCCGTGCGGGAGGCCGCCTGCCGCTACTGGGCCCGCCGCGGGCTGCCCACCGACCCCGAGAACGTCGCCGCCGGACCGGGCGCCCCCGCCCTGCTCCTGGCGCTCCTCGGCGCCCACGGCGGCGACGTCCTGCTGCCCCGGCCGTGTCCCGCCTGGTGGACCCCCCAGGTCCGGCTGCTGGGACGCCGGGCCTACCACGTGCCCACCCCGGCGGAATGCGGCGGCGTACCCGACCCGTACGCCCTGCTGGAGACCGTCCGACGGGTCCGCGCCGAGGGCGGCGACCCGCGCGTCCTGCTGCTGTCCGTCGCCGACGACCCCACGGCGACCGTGCCGCCGCCCGAACTGCTGCTGGAGGCCTGCGAGGCGGCGCAGTCCGCCGGCCTCTTCGTGATCAGCGACGAGAGCTGGCGCGACACCGTGCACCGGCCCCACGACACCCTCGTCCTCAGCCCGGCCGAGATGCTCCCGGACCGGGCCGCCGTCCTCGTCGACCTCGCCGGGGCCCAACTGCCCGCAGGCTGGCCCGCCGCCGTCCTGCGCTTCCCCGACACCCCGCGCGGCACCTGGCTCAGGGCCCGGACCCTCGACGTCCTCACCGCGACCGGGGCCTTCGTCGCGGGCCCCGTCGCCGGGGCCGCCGCGTACGCGCTCGACGAGCCGGACGCCGTCGCCGGCCGGGCCTACGCCGCCGCCGCCCTGCACGGCGCGGTGGCCGCCGCCGCGCACCGGGAACTGCTCGCCGTCGGAGCCCTGGCCCGGCCTCCGCAGGCCGGCCGGCACCTGTACGTCGACCTGACCCCGCTGCGCGCGGAACTGGCCCGCCAGGGCGTCGGCGACGCGATGGAACTGGAGGACTGGCTCGGCGCCCGGCTGGGCGCGGCGACCCCCGGCGGACAGCGCTTCGCCGACGACCTGGGCGCCCTGCGCGTCCGGTTGTCCACCGGCCCGCTGCTCGGCGCCACCCCGCAACAGCGGCTCGCCGCGCTCACCGCCCGCGACCCGCTCGCCCTGCCGCACGTCCGGGGCGCCCTCGACCTGCTCGGGTCGGTCCTGGCCGGGCCCGCCGACCGACGGCGTACGGAGACCACCTGATGCGGGACCAGCCGGACGCCCCCACGACCGACCGCGCGGCCCCGGGCGCCGAGCCCCGCACCGCCCCCCACGCCCCACCCCCGACCACCGCCGCACCCGCCCCGGCCGTGGCGCCTGTCGCCGAACCGGTCCCCGCCGTCGCGCCCGTCCTCGGCGGCGGCCCCACCGCCCCGCCCGGGCGGCGCCGCCGGTGGCCGCGCTCGTTCGCCGACCGGCTGACCACTCCGCTCCCCGGCATCCGGGCCTTCGCCCGCCTGGCCCGGGAGGGCGCCTTCCGACCCGGGCCCGAGGGCCTGCGCGGCATCCCCGACCTGCCCTACGCGCCCGCCCCGCTGCCGGCCACCGCCCCCGGGGAGCTCTCCGTCACCTGGGCCGGACACGCCAGTTGGGTGCTGCGGACCGGCGGCCTGACGGTCCTCACCGACCCCGTCTGGTCCCGCCGGATCCTCGGCACCCCGGCCCGGATGACCCCCGTGGGCGTGCCCTGGGAGGACCTGCCCGCCGTGGACGCCGTGGTGATCAGCCACAACCACTACGACCACCTCGACGCCCCGACCCTCAGGCGGCTGCCCCGCCGCACCCCCCTCTTCGTCCCCGCCGGCCTCGCCCGCTGGTGCCGCCGTCGGGGCTTCACCCGGATCACCGAACTCGACTGGTGGGAGTCCGCCGAACTGGGCGGCGTACGCTTCGACTTCGTGCCCGCGCACCACTGGTCCCGACGCTTCCTCCTCGACACCTGCCGGACCCTGTGGGGCGGCTGGGTGCTCACGGACACGGCCACCGGCCGCAAGGTCCACTTCGCCGGGGACACCGGCTACGGGCACTGGTTCGGCGAGATCGGCCGCCGCCACCCCGGCCTCGACCTCGCCCTCCTGCCGATCGGCGCCTACGCCCCCCGCTGGTGGCTCCGCGACGTCCACACCGACCCCGAGGAGGCCGTACGGGCCTGCGTGGACCTCGGCGCGCGGAGGATGGCCCCGATGCACTGGGGCACCTTCGTCCTCTCGGCGGAGCCCGTCACGGAACCCCTGCACCGGGTCCGCGCGGCCTGGTCGCGGGCCGGTCTGGCGCGCGAGCACCTCTGGGACCTCCCCATCGGCGCCTCCCGCACCCTGCCGGCCCCCTGACGCGCGCACCCCCCGCTCAGTGGTGCCAGGCCCGCCCGCCGGTGTTGTGGATGAAGCGCTGGAGCACCTTCAGGGTGGCGACGTACTCCTCGTCCGGGATGCCGGCGTGCCGTTCGCTCCACAAGTCCTTCTGGAGGGCCGCCGCGCGGTCGAAGAACTCCCTTCCCTCGGCGGTGAGTCCGAGACCGCCCGCGGGCTCCTCGGTCACCCAGCCCCGGGCGATCGTCGTGTCGATCTCCTCGTGGATGCCCTCCGCGCCGACCGCGAGGTAGCCGCGCAGGGTGGCGGCGACCGCCTCCCGGGTCCTGTCCTCGGGCTCGGCCAGGGCCAACCGGGCCAGGATCCACCACTGCGGCTGGGTGGTGCCGATCTCGGCGAGCGCGCCGCGGGTGCGGCCGACCACCGCGTCGTAGGCGGCCCAACTCCAGTAGCCGATGGGCTGATGGGCCAGTTCCGCGTCGCTGTGCGAGTACTCCATGACGTCTGCGCTCCGTTCGGTCGTACGGGTTCTCCTCCGACGACCGCGAGCCTACGAACCCAACCGCACTTGAGGTCCAGCCCCTTCGGGAAGATCGCCGACATGGGAGGCCGGCGGCTACCGGGTCCTGCGCGGCGGAGGCCGGTTCGACGAACACCGGAGCTGCCGGGCCTCCGCCCGCCGCCGCAGCCACACCGCCTACCGCGTCGACGACGTCGGCTTCCGCCTCGCCCGGTCCGCGGCCGGCTGAACCACCCCTGTCGCACGGGAGCCGCAGCGCATAGCGTGCCGTGCGTCGAAGCACCGAGGGGAAGGCGCGTACGTGGACGACAGTGAGCTGCTGTTCCTGGGGGTGGCCCGGCAGGCGGAGGCGGTGCGGGCCGGGAAGGTGACCGCCCGGGCGCTGACCGAGGCCGCGCTGCGGCGGACGGAGCGACTCGACGGGGAACTCGGCGCCTACCGCGTGGTCCTCGCCCGGCAGGCGCTCGCGGAGGCCGACGCCCGTGACGCGGCCCGCGCCGCCGGGGACGACCGCCCGCTGCTCGGCGTACCGATCGCCGTCAAGGACGAGCTGGACGTGGCTGGCGAGAGCACCACCTTCGGCGGAGAGGCCCAACGCACCCCCGCCGCCGCCGACGCGGAGGTCGTCCGCAGGCTCCGGGAAGCCGGGGCGGTGATCGTCGGCAAGACCACGATGCCGGAGTTCGGGCAGTGGCCCTTCACCGAATCCGCCGCGCACGGCCACACCCGCAACCCCTGGGACACCACCCGCACCCCCGGCGGCTCCAGCGGCGGCAGCGCCGCCGCCGTCGCGGCCGGACTCGTCGGCGCGGCCCTCGGCGGAGACGGCGGCGGGTCGATCCGCATCCCGGCGGCCTGCTGCGGCCTCTTCGGCCTCAAACCGCAGCGCGGCCGGGTCCCCACCGCCCCGAACCCCCACCTGTGGTACGCCCTCGGCACCGTGGGCCCGCTCACCCGCACCGTGCTGGACAGCGCGCTGCTCTACGACGTCATCGCCGGCCCCGCGGAAGGCGACCGCTGGGCGGCCCGCCCCACCACGACCGACTTCGTCCGGGCGGCGGGCACCGAGCCCGGCCGGCTGCGGATCGGCTGGTCCGCCAAGCCCGCCACACCCGGCGTGCGCCCCCACCCGGAGCACGTGACGGCCGTGCGCGAGACGGCCCGCCTGCTGCGCGAACTCGGCCACGACGTACGCGAGATCGACCCCCGCTACCCGGACACCACGGCCGCGTTCCTGCCCCAGTTCTACGGCGGCGTACGCGCCGAGGCCCGTACCGTGGACCGTCCCGACCTGCTCGAACGGCGCACCCGGCAGGTCGTGCGGGTCGCCTCGCTGGCCCCGGAGGGGGCGGTGGAGTGGGCGATCCACGCCGGGGAGCGGCTGGCGGTACGGGCCAACCGGGTCTTCGACCGCTGCGACCTGCTCCTGACCCCGACCCTCGCCGAGCGGCCCCGCCGGATCGGCGTCCTCGACGGCCTCGGCATGGCGGGCGCGATGCTCCGCTCCCGCCCGATGGTCGCCTACACCGCGCTGTGGAACGTCACCGGGAACCCGGCGGCCTCCGTCCCGGCCGGGTTCGCCGCCGACGGACTGCCGCTGGCCGTACAGCTGGTGGGCCGGGAACACGACGAGACCACGATCGTGCGGGTGGCGGCGCAGCTGGAGGCCGCCCGCCCCTGGGCCGACCACGTCCCGCCCCTGGCCCGCGACACCACCCCACCCCGCCCCTGACCCCCCCCGGCCGCCCCTCCCGGGCTCCCCGCCCGACGGTTCGCGTCAGGCGGGACCCGGAAGGGCCGACCCGGGCTCCTGTCCCGCTTCCCGGCCAGGCAGGAACTTGGCCGCCTTGAGGGCCAACTGCTCGGCGAAGTAGTCCGCCGCGTCGGGACGCATCCGGGCCAGGGCCACCATCCCGGTGATGATCACGTCGCACACCTCGTCGTGCACGTCGTCCCAGTCGTGCGAACGGCCCTTGCGCGGATTGGTTCCCGTCGCGCCGATCACCGCCTGTGCGGCCTCGCCGAACTCCTCGCCGATCTTCAGGACCTGGAGAACGTGGCTCTCCTGGGGTCGCACCCCCAATGCGGCGTCGGCAGAGTCGAAACGGGCGGCGAGGGCACCGATCGTGTCCCAGGGGGCGGTCGCAGTCACCCGGGGATCCTAAGGGGTCTCGCGCGTGCCGCGCAGTCGGCGCCACAGGCCCGGGGCCACGCTGATCACCACGGTCAGGGCGACCGCCAGGGCCACGCCCTTCCAGGGGTCGGAGAACAGCGATCCGCCCAGGATCCCGATCAGCCCGTACGTCGCCGCCCACGCCAGGGCGGCCGGCGCGTCCCCGCGCGCGAACCGCCGCATCGGCACCCCGCCCCACAGGCACGCCAGCATCACCGGGATCCGGCCCGCCGGCACCAGGCGTGACAACACCAGCACCTGGACCCCGTGTTCGTCCAGCCTCGCCCTCGCCCACTCCAGCCGCTCCGGAGTGGCCCGCCCCCGCAGGGACTCCAGCCACCGCGAGCCTCCCCGCGACCGGACCCCGCGCAGCCCGAGCCCGTACAGGGCGACGTCGCCGACGAACGCCGCGAGCGCCGACACCCCGAAGACCAACAACACCCCGAGCGGCACCGGCTGGTGGTGGAAGGCCACCACCGCCGCCGAACTCACCAGCGCCCCCGTCGGGATCACCGGCACCAGCGCGCCGAGGGCCACCAGGAGGAACAGCGCCGGGTAGCCGACGGCCTGCCCGGTGGTCTCGGCCGGCGTCCCGCCGACCACCGCCGCCGCCTCCCGCAACAGGGTCACGGCAGCGACACCCGCTCCCCGTGGTCCGGGACGCGCACCGTCACCTTCGGCGCCAGCCGCAGCGCGTGCCGGGCGAAGTCCTCGCCCGGCGCGTGGAACTCGTGCGGCCGCACGGCGTCCATCCCGATCGGCCAGTACGTCCCGTAGTGCACCGGCACGGCCGCCGCCGGAGCCAGCGAGGCCAGGGCCCGCGCCGCCCGCTGCGCGTCCAGGTGGCCCGGACCCAGGTACGGGCCCCAGCCGCCCACCGGCAACAGCGCCACGTCCACCGGCCCGACCTCCTCGGCCATGGTCGCGAACAGGCCCGTGTCCCCGGCGAAGTAGGTCCGCCCGGCCCCCTCCACCACGTAGCCCAGCGCGGGCGCGCGCTGCGGTCCCACCGGCAGCCGGCGCCCGTCGTGGCGCGCGCTGACCGCCCGGATCCGTACCTCCCCCCGGACGTCCACCACCTCACCCGGGACCACTTCCGTCACCACCAGCCCCATGACCCCCGCCAGCCGCGCGAGCCCCGGCAGCGCCCGACGGGCGCCCCTCGGCACCACGAGCCGGGTACCGCGCGCCAGCCGCGCCAGCGACGGCAGGTGCAGATGATCGGCGTGCAGGTGCGAGACCAGCACCACGTCCGCCTCGGCCGCCTCGGGCGGGGGCACCGCCCCGCGCCGCCGGCGCAGGTGCGCCAGCCGCCGGGCGAACAGCGGATCGGTCAGCACCCGCACCCCGGAATCCGACACCGTGCACGTGGCGTGCCCCCACCAGGTGATCTCGACCGGCACCGCGCCTCCCTCCCTCGCCCCCGCACCTCCCGAGCCTAGGCCCTGCCCCCACGATCCGCCCGTAACCCTCCAACGCGCTCCCCGTCGCGCCCGTCAGCGCGAAGCGGAACCTGCCGGCCCCCTCCTCCCCGGGCTCGGATCGGAGTAGGGTCGGGCGCCATGGATGCGCTGCGCGTGGCCGCGATCGCCAGCCTGGTCCCCCTTGAGGAACTCGACGCCGACCCCTTCGCCGTCGACACCCGCAGCCAGCACGCCATGTGCGCGCGCTGGGCGGCGGACCAGGGCTACGTGGTGACCAGGCACCTGCTCTTCTACGGCCTGCGGGCCGACCACTGCGGACTCTGGTGCGACGTCGACGCGGGCCAGGTCGACCTGTTCGTCGCCCCGAACCGCCGGGTCCTCGCCCGCGCCCTGCGCTCCGTGGAGGAGTTCACCGCCGAGTGCGCGCGGCGCGGGGTGCGGCTGGAGACCGCCGGGCTCGACGAGCCGCGCTACACCTCCGCCATGAAGGCCGAGGTGCACCGGCGCCTGTCGATGCCCACGGCCGGCTACGACGGCACCTGAGCCCCGCCCGGCCGACCGGTCCGCCCGGCCCGCCCGGTCCGGCGCCGCCACCCCGCCCGCCACCCCCCGTACGTCCTTCCGCCACCCGTGTCGACCACCCCCGTCCGCCGCCCTGTGCGACGCTGGCCGGGGGCCCGCGCGGGCGCGGGCCGGGGAGCGAGGCGGGTGCGGCGTGCGACGAGGGCGGGTACGGGTGCGGTGGCGGAGCGCGGGCGGCGCCCTGGCGCGCGTGGTCCTGGTGTGGGCGGCCTCCACCCTCACGATGCTCGTGCTCGCCGGGATCCTGCCGGACTTCCGCCTCCAGTCCGCCGACGGCGACAGCGTCACCCGCATCGGGCTGACGGCCGCCTGGGGCGCCGGCGCCTTCGGCCTGCTGACGGCCCTGGTGTGGCCGGTGATCGTACGGGCCCTGCTGCTGGTGCCGGCGCTCGTGCTCGGCCTGCTCGTGTTCTTCCTCAACGGCTCGCTCCTCCTGATGGCGCTGAGCCTCGTCCCCGACGGGCGCGGCGCCCTCGCGCCCGAGACGGCGGTCGTCGTCGCCGCCGTGATGTCCGCCGTCGCCTCGGCCACCTCCACCGCCCTCGCCGTCCGCGACGACGAGGCCTACCGCCGCCGGCTGTACCGGCTCGCCGACCGCCGCAGGCGGCGCGGGCGCCGCGCCGGCGGGCCCGGGCGCGAGGAGGCGCCGCCTGCGCTGGTCGTGCTCCAGCTCGACGGGGTGGGGTACGCGGAGCTGCGTCGCGCGGCCGCCGGCGGGCTGATGCCGACGGTGGCCGGCTGGCTGGAGACAGGGCACCGCGTCACGTCCTGGCGTACGGACTGGTCCAGCCAGACCGGGGCCAGCCAGCTCGGCATCCTCCACGGATCCAACTTCGACGTCCCCGCCTTCCGCTGGTACGAGAAGGAGACCGGCGAGGTGATGGTCTGCAACCGGCCCACCTGCGCCGCCGAACTCCAACGCCGCGCCGTCGCCCGCACCGGCGACGGCGGCCTGCTCACCCTCGACGGGGCCAGCCGGGGCAACCTGTTCAGCGGGGGCGCCGACCAGCTGGCGCTGGTCCTGTCGGTCTCGGCCCGACGAGGGCGCGCCAACCGCTCCCGCGCGGGGTACTTCGCGTACTTCGCCGACCCGGCGAACGCCGTCCGCACGGCGCTGTCCTTCGTCTCCGAGGTGGTCCGCGAGATCGGCCAGTCGCTGCGCGCGCGGATGCGCGAGGTGCGCCCCCGGGTGGCGCGCGGCGGGCTGTACCCGCTGATCAGGGCCTTCGCGACGGTGATCGAGCGGGACGTGGTCGTCGCGGCGGTGATCGGGGACGTGCTCGCGGGCCGTACGGCCGTCTACGCCGACCTGGTGGCCTACGACGAGGTCGCGCACCACTCCGGTCCACGCGGCCGGGACACCGACCGGGTCCTGGCCCGGCTCGACCGGAGCCTCGCCCTGATCGCCCGGGTCGCCGAGCACGCGCCGCGCGCGTACCGCTTCGTGCTGCTCTCGGACCACGGGCAGAGCCCGGGGGAGACCTTCCTCGGCCGCTACGGGCTCACCCTGAAGGACCTGGTGCGGGCCGGCTGCGGGCTGCCGGTGTCCCGCCGCGTCGGCCGCACCCGCAGCGGGGCGGAGGCCCGCGCCGCGGTGTTGGCGGCGCTGCACCGGCCGGAGGAGACGGGGGCGGAGACGGGGGAGGACCGGCCCGTCCGGGGCTCCGACCCGGTGGTGCTGGCCTCCGGCAACCTGGGGCTGGTCTCGTTCCCCGACGTGCCGGGGCGGGCCTCGCGGGCCCGGATCGAGCGTTCGCACCCCGCGCTGCTGGCCACCCTGGCCAACCATCCCGGGGTGGGCTTCCTGCTGGTGGACGGGGAGGTGCTGGGGCCCGGCGGCGCGGTGGCGCGGCTGGACGTGCCGGGCGAGGCGGAGGAGCTGCTGGCGGCGTTCGGGCCGGGCGCGGCGGACGCGGTGCGGCGTACGGACGCCTTCCCGCACGTGGCCGACATCATGGTCAACTCCGCGTACGACCCCGCCACCGGGGAGGTGCACGCCTTCGAGGAGCAGATCGGCTCGCACGGCGGACTGGGCGGGGCCCAGGGGCTCCCGTTCCTGATGTGGCCGACGGAGCTGTCGGAGCCGGGCCCGGGGCTGGTGGGGGCGGAGTCCGTCCACGCGGTGCTGCGCCGCTGGCTGCGCGAGGCGGACGGCCCCCAGGTGCCGCTTTCGGCCCCGGGCGGGCTGGATTCGGCCACGCCCGGGGAGTCGCCGCTTCCGAAGGATCACCGGTGGGAGGCCACATCGGACGGAACCCTTCCGTCCGCAGGGGTGCGCGCGCCGGACGAAAATCGGTGATTTGGTGCGCACTTCGGCGTGGTCAACCATGTGTTGACCTGCCCACCATGTGAGACACCCAGAGGCGCACCACCGATGACCAGCACCGCAGCCCCGCCCGCAGAAACCACCGGCCCGCCGGCCGACGAGGCCGGGGGCCGGGGGCAGGGCACACCGGCCGCAGCCGGCCGGGACGGCGGCGGCCCGCATGCCCGCCGGTTCGGGCTCCCCATCGCCACCTGCCTGGTCATGGGCAACATCATCGGTGGCGGGATCTTCCTGCTGCCCGCCTCGGTCGCCCCCTTCGGCACGATCAGCCTGCTCGCCTTCGGGGTCCTCACCGTCGGCGCCATCGCCCTGGCCCTGGTCTTCGGCCGGCTCGCCGAACGCCACCCGCGCACCGGTGGCCCGTACGTCTACGTCCGCGCGGCCTTCGGCGACTTCGCGGGCTTCCTCGCCGCCTACAGCTACTGGATCACCGCCTGGGTCTCGAACGCGGCCCTCGCCGTGGCGGCCGTCGGCTACCTCGGCGTGCTGTTCCCGGCGATCGGCGACCACAAGTGGGCCATGTGCCTGGCGGCACTGGCCGTGCAGTGGCTGCCCGCCCTCGCCAACCTGGCCGGCACCCGTTACGTGGGCGCCGTGCAGCTCGTCGCGACCGTCCTGAAGCTGCTCCCGCTGCTGCTGGTGGCCTTCGGCGGCCTGTTCTTCTTCGACCCGGACAACCTCGGCCCCTTCCGGGCGGGTGACCAGAGCGCCGTCGGTGCCGTCTCCGCCTCCGCCGCGATCCTGCTGTTCAGCTACCTGGGCGTGGAGTCCGCCGCCGTCAGCGCCGGCGAGGTCCGCGACCCGGCGCGCAACGTCGGCCGCGCCACCATCCTGGGCACGGCGGGCGCCGCCTGCGTGTACCTCCTCGGCACCCTGTCGGTCTTCGGCCTGGTCGCCCACGACGACCTGGTCTCCTCCGAGGCGCCCTTCACCGACGCCGTCAACGCGATGTTCGGCGGCACCTGGGGCGGCACCCTCGTCGCCTGCGCCGCGGTGATCTCGATGCTCGGCGCCCTCAACGGCTGGACCCTGCTCAGCGCGCAGACGCCGTACGCCGCCGCCCGTGACGGGCTCTTCCCGAAGGTCTTCGCCACGAAGCGGCGCGGGGTGCCCGTCGTCGGCGTCGTCGTCACCGTCGTCCTGGCCTCCTGCCTGACCGTGTACAACTACACGGCCGGCTCCGAGGGGGTCTTCGAGGTCCTCGTCCTGGTCACCACCTTCACGGCGACCGTCCCCTACCTGCTCTCCACCGCCGCCCAGCTCTACTTCCTGGCGTCCGGCCAGGGCGAGCGGGTGCACCGCGGGCGGCTGGTCCGCGACGCCGCCCTGGCCTGCCTGGCCTTCGGCTTCTCGATGTGGCTGGTCGCCGGATCCGGCTACGCGGCCGTCTACCAGGGCGTCCTGTTCCTCTTCGCGGGCGTCCTCGTCTACGCCCTGATGTCGGCCCGCAGGCACCGCGCCGCCGCCTGACGGGCGCATCGCCCCCGTACACGCGGAAGCCCGCGCCGATCGGCGCGGGCTTCCTTGTGTCCGTGACGAGGGGACGATCAGTCGAGGTAGTCGCGCAGCACCTGCGAACGCGACGGGTGGCGCAGCTTCGACATGGTCTTGGACTCGATCTGGCGGATGCGCTCACGGGTGACCCCGTACACGCGACCGATCTCGTCCAGCGTCTTCGGCTGGCCGTCGTTGAGGCCGTAGCGCATGGAGACCACGCCCGCCTCGCGCTCGGAGAGCGTCCCCAGGATCGACTGGAGCTGCTCCTGGAGGAAGGTGAAGGACACCGCGTCCGCCGGGACGACGGCCTCGGAGTCCTCGATGAGGTCACCGAACTCGCTGTCGCCCTCCTCGCCCAGGGGGGTGTGCAGGGAGATCGGCTCGCGCCCGTACTTCTGGACCTCGATGACCTTCTCCGGGGTCATGTCGAGCTCCTTGCCCAGCTCCTCCGGAGTGGGCTCCCGGCCGAGGTCCTGGAGCATCTGGCGCTGGACACGGGCCAGCTTGTTGATGATCTCGACCATGTGGACGGGGATGCGGATGGTGCGGGACTGGTCGGCCATGGCACGCGTGATCGCCTGGCGGATCCACCAGGTCGCGTACGTGGAGAACTTGAAGCCCTTGGTGTAGTCGAACTTCTCCACGGCGCGGATCAGACCGACGTTGCCCTCCTGGATCAGGTCCAGGAAGAGCATGCCGCGGCCGGTGTAGCGCTTGGCCAGCGAGACCACGAGACGGAGGTTGGCCTCCAGCAGGTGGTTCTTGGCGCGGCGACCGTCCTCGACGAGGATCTCCAGCTCGCGCTTGAACGCGGGCTTGTGGTCCTCCTCCTCTTCGAGCTTGTACTCGGAGAAGAGACCCGCCTCGATGCGCTTGGCGAGCTCCACCTCCTGCTCGGCGTTGAGGAGCGGCACCTTGCCGATCAGCTTCAGGTAGTCCTTGACGGGGTCGGCGGTGGCGCCGGCGACCATGACCGTCTGCGCCGGAGCGTCGTCCTCGTCGTCGTCGGACAGGACGAAGCCCTGGCCACCGGCCTTGGGCGCCTCCTCCTCGGCCTCATCGGCGAGGTCCTCGACGGCCCATTCCTCGCCCTCGACGGCCGGGTTCTCGGCGTCGTCGGCGTCCTTGGCACCGGCCTTCTTCGTGGCGGCGGTCTTCTTGGTGGCCGTGGCCTTCTTGGCGGCGGTCTTCTTGACCACGCGCTTCTTGGGCTCGGCGGCGGCCTCGACCGTCGTCTCGTCCCCGGCGGTGGTCGACGTGGCGGATATCGCCGCGGCGGCGGCCGCGGGGGCCGTGCTCGCCGCGGAGGCCTTGCGCGCGCCGATGGGGCGCGGCGCGGCGGCCGCCTTCTTGGTCACGGTGCGGGCGGGGGCGGCGGCTGCCTTGCGGGGCTTCTTGGCAGGAGCCTTGGTGGCGGGAGCGGCGCTGACGTGGAGGGCGACACCCTCCTCGTCCAGGACCTGGTTCAGGCTGCGCAGGACCCGCTTCCACTGGTCCACCGGGATGCGGCCGGCCTCGAAGGCCTGGCGCACGTCGTCACCGTTGATGTGACCCTGCTCGCGGCCGCGCTCGACGAGCGCGACGAGGGCCTCCGATTCGGCGATCTCCGGAGGGAACGTACGGGACGGGCTGAGCGACACAAGGAGCCTCTCGTTGCGAACAGATAGGAAGTGGGCGGGACATCATCGCGCGAACTCGGGAAACAGACCCGAGGGGGGTCTGTATTCCGGGCCGCGCGAGGACACCTGTCGGTTCATCGCACGCCCGAGTCGATTCGTTACGCGCTGAATTGAGTGACCTGCGCCACGCTGTGGCCGCGCAACCGGATCCGGCGTGGATCCGTCGGCTCCGGAGCCGCACGTTCCGCCGTGGTCCCCGTCACTCGGCCTTGCGGGCCTCGATCAGGAAACGGGCGGTGTGCGCGACGAACGGGCCTTCGCGCTCGATCCGTTCGTGGAGCTCGCGCAGCCGGTCCCGGTACTGCCCGACCGTGAAGCCGGGCACCATCCAGATCACCTTCCGTAGAAAGTAGATCACGGCTCCGATGTCGTGGAACTCGGTCCGCAACCGCTCGGAGCGCAACTCGACCACCTCCAGTCCCGCCTTCGTGGCATCGGCGACGGCGTCGTCGGGGTGCCGGCCGCGGCGGACCTCCTCGGGCTGCGGCCCCAGGAAGTACTCCACCAGTTCGAAGACGCTCGCCGGGCCCACCTGCTGCGACAGGTAGGTGCCGCCCGGGGTCAGCACCCGGGCGATCTCGTCCCACCAGATGGTCACCGGGTGCCGGCTGGTGACGAGCTCGAAGGCCCCGTCGCCGAAGGGCAGCGGCGGCTCGTCCGCGTCGGCGACCACCACCGCACCCAGCGGGTGCAGCAGGCGGGTCGCCTTCTCGATGTTGGGCGGCCAGGACTCGGTGGCCGCCATCAGCGGCGGCAGGGGGCCCGCTCCCGCGAGCACCTCCCCGCCGCCGGTCTGGATGTCCAGGGCCGAGCGGACGCCGGCCAGGCGCTCGCCCAGCAGCCGCTGGTAGCCCCAGGAGGGCCTCTGTTCGGTGGCCCTGCCGTCGAGCCAGGAGAAGTCCCAGCCGTCGACGGAGACGGATTCGGCCTCGGCGACAAGATGGTCGAAAGTGCGCGTCATGTATCGATCGTCCCAGGTCGGGCGCCGGTCATCCACCGGATAAGTCGACTACAGTGGGCGGCGGGCCGTGACTGGCGTTCGGGTGGATCACCACCGGGGAGCGGCCCGGCGTGCCTGACGTACGCCGACTGCCGCGCGCCTGGGCGAACCGCGATCCGCAGCGACGTTCAGGAGACCCCGTGACGACTGCCCAGACTGCCCAGCCCGCCACCACGGCCACCGCCGCCGCCCCGACCTCCGGCGCCCGGCTCATGGACGGCACCGCCCTCGCCCGCCGCATCTCGGAGCGGACCGCCGCCGTCGCCGCGAAGATCACCGAGCGCACCGGCACCGCGCCCTGTCTCGCCACCGTCCTGGTCGGCGAGGACCCCGCCTCCGTCACGTACGTGCGCATGAAGCAGAACCGTTGCGCCAAGGCCGGGATCACGTCCCGCCACGTGGAGCTGCCCGCCTCGACCACGACCGAGGAGCTCGTCGCGACGATCACCGCCCTCTCCGAGGACCCGGAGATCAGCGGCATCCTGCTCCAGCACCCCGTCCCGCACCACATCGACGAGCGCGCCGCCTTCGAGGCCATCGCCCCGGGCAAGGACGTCGACGGCGTGACCATGCACTCCTTCGCCGCCATGGGCTTCGGGCTGCCGGGCTTCGTCTCCTGCACCCCCGGCGGCATCATGCGCCTGCTGGAGGCCTACGACGTGGACCTCACCGGCAAGCACGCCGTCGTGGTCGGCCGCAGCGCCATCCTCGGCAAGCCGGCCGGCATGCTCCTGCTGGAGCGCAACGCCACCGTCACCTACTGTCACTCCCGCACGCGGGACCTGTCCTCGATCGTGCGCCAGGCCGACGTGCTGGTCGCCGCCGTCGGCAAGGCGGAGTTCATCCGGGGCGAGGACATCAAGCCGGGCGCCGTCGTGCTGGACGCCGGTTACAACGAGGGCAACGTCGGCGACGTGCACTTCGAGTCCGCCGCCGCCCGCGCCTCGCTCATCACCCCGGTGCCCGGCGGCGTCGGTCCCATGACCATCGCGGTGCTGCTGGAGCAGACCGTCCGGGCGGCCGCCGAGCAGGCCGGTCTGGACGTCGCGGAGCTCTGAGCCCGCGCGAGTCGCCCCGTACGCCGTACGCCCCGCACGCCGAACGCCCCGGACCCCTTCGGTCCGGGGCGTTCCGGCTGTCCGGGACCGCACCGGGGCCCGGGGCGCCGCCCGGTCTCCGGATTCCGGACCCCGCGCACCGCTGTGCGAACCCCGCACAAAAGGGCGCCGGGGCCCGTCCGTTGGATCGCGCAGGTGCCTGACGGACCGTCGCGGATGGCGGGTATCTTGTGCCCCGGGCTGCCGCAGCGCCCATGCCGCACGCTTTTGGGGGGATTTGTGATGGACCTGTTCACGCCACTCGACCTACCCGGTGGTAGCACCCTCCCGAACCGCCTCGCCAAGGCGGCCATGGAAGAAAGCCTCGCCGCCCAGCCCGGCCAGCTCCCCGACGCCCGCGTCGAGCGGCTCTACGCGCGCTGGGCCCGCGGCGGCTGCGGCCTCATCGTCACCGGGAACGTGATGGTCGACCGGCGGGCCCTGACGGCGCCGGGCACCATCGTCCTGGACGCCGACTCCCCCCTGGAGCCCTTCCGCCGCTGGGCGCGGGCCGCGGCGAGCGGCGGCGGCCGGGTGTGGATGCAGATCAACCACCCGGGCCGCCAGGTCGGCTCCGACATGCCCGGCACCGCCTGGGCCCCGTCCGACGTCGCCATCAGCCTGGGCAGACACACCAAGCGGTTCGCCCGCCCCACCGCCATGACCGAGGACGACATCGCACAGACCGTCGCCCGTTTCGCCGTCACCGCCCGCCGCGCCGAGGAGGCCGGCTTCCACGGGGTCCAGGTCCACGCGGCCCACGGCTACCTGCTCAGCCAGTTCCTCTCCCCGCTCGTCAACCGGCGCACCGACCGCTGGGGCGGCACCCCGGAGAACCGCGTCCGGCTGCTCACCGAGATCGTCACCGCCGTCCGCGAGGCCGTCTCCCCGGGCTTCGCCCTCGGCGTCAAACTCAACGCCGCCGACTTCCAGCGGGGCGGCTTCGACATCGAGGACGCGCAGCAGGTCATCAAGGTCCTCGGCGACCTCGGCGTCGACCTGGTCGAGCTCTCCGGCGGCACCGTGGAGAGCCCCGCCTCCCTCGGCCGCACCACCGACCGTCGGACCCTGGAGCGGGAGGCGTACTTCCTCTCCCTCGCCGAGAGCCTGCCCGCCTCCGCCACCGTCCCGCTCATGCTGACCGGCGGCATAGCCCGCCGCGCCACCGCCGAGCGGGTCCTGGAGCGCGGCTTCGCGGTCGTCGGCATGGCCTCCGCCCTGGCCCTGCGCCCCGACCTGCCCGAGCGCTGGCGGGCCGGCGAGGACGTACGGGTCACCGTGCCCCGGCTGGCGTGGAAGGACAAGGACCTGGCCGGCGCCGGGGTACTGGCCCTGATGCGCTTCCAGCTGGCCCGCCTGGCCCACGGCCGCGAGCCCCGCCCCACCGCCTTCCCGCGCTGGGTGTTCACCACCGACAGCCTGCGCCACCGCCGCCGGGTGCGCGCCTACGGGGCCTGGCTCGCCCGCGAGCCGGCGCCGCGCGCGGCGGCCCGCTGACCGCTCGCCCACGGCGGCGGCCCTCCGTACGGTCACGCGCGGGCCGCCGCCCGTCCGCCGCAGCGGGCGGCGCCGCGTGGCCTCTGTACCGGCCCGGCACCTCGCCGCGTCGCCGGACCGCCCGGCCACGTCCGGCACACGAGGCGCCCCTCCGCCTCGGACACCGCGCCGGGCCTACCGCGCGACCGGTCCGCCCCGCCGGGCCGCCGCGACGATGGGGGAGCGGCGGAACTCCCGGGCGAGCGCCGCCAGGGGCTGCCCGCCCAACCCGTACGGGGCCTCCGCGCCCGCCCGCGGATCCGGTGGGGGGCCGTGTCCGCCCGCCCGTTCGCCGGCCGCCCGCAGCCGGCAGGCGGCGGCCAGCATCGCGGCGTCCGCGACCACCCGGGCGGTCGCCTCCGCGTGACCCTGGCGGCGCGCGGCCTCGTAGGCCGCCGACCGCACGGCGGGGTCGAACCAGCCGACCAGGGCCAGCACCCCGTCGTCGATCACCGACTCGCGGTGGATCAGCCGGATCCCCACCGGGGACCACCACGTCAGCGGCACCGTCGTCACGCTGAGGGAGGCGAAGTCCCGCAGCGCCTTCCACAGCGGGCGCAGCCGCCGGTACTGCGCGAAGTCCCGCCAGGCGGCCGATCCGCCGATCATCGGCACGACGAACCCGGCGGCCATCAGCAGCGCCGCCGCCGAGGCCAGCGGCGGGGCCAGGTCCGTGGACAGCGCGTCCCAGTCGCGACCCGCCCAACGGGCCCCCACCGCCGCCCACTTCGCCGCGGCGTAGCCGAGGTCCAGCACCCCGCCGAGCATCAGCAGCCCGAGCCCCCAGCGCAGCGGCCGCAGCCCGGCGTCCAGCCGCAGCAGCCACTTCAGGGACAGCAGGGTCAGCGCGGCACTGCCCGCGGTGTGCGCGAGGAGGTAGCAGACGATCATCTCGCGCAGCCAGGGCGTGTCGGCGTAGTACGTGTCCAGGTCCCGCAGCCGCTCCACGGGCGCGTCCCCCAGCGCGAACAGCACGAAGATCGCCACGCACACGGTGCCGAACACCGCGACCGTCCACCGCGTCGCCCGCCGCAGCGCCTCCGGCGGACCGCCGGACCAGTGCAGGATCAGTACGACGGAGGCCCCCGAGAAGGCCGTCAGGAAGCCGTACACCAGCGGGGCCGCGCCGTTGACGATCCCGGTGACCCGGTTGACGGCGGCCAGCGAGGGCGGGGCCGCGAGGAAGGCGAGCAGGCAGCCGACGCCCAGCAGCGCGCAGACGGCCCGCATGATCGGTTGGTCGCGGCCGCGCCGCAGGTCCGGGGCCTTCACCAGCAGGGCGAGGACCATCACGGCCCCCGCCAGGTAGAGCGGCAGTCCCTGGTTCACCGGGCGCGGTCGGCGGGGTCGAGGCCGGCCACCGTCCGTTCGGCGGCCGTGAGCGGGGGCGCCTTCAGGGCGCCCCGCCCGGAGGCGCGCACCACCCGCCACATCAGCTCGGGGCGGAACCAGTGCGTGGGCGGACTGGACATGGTGATGACCTCCAGGAAGGCCGCGGTCAGCGGCTCCTGGGTGGTGGCCCCGGTCATCAGCCGGTTGACGTAGGCGTCGAGGAGCCCGGCCCCGGGTCGGGGCCGCATGCCCTCGGCGCCCGGGTACTTGATGTCCTGCGAGGTGGCGAGCTCCCACGCGGTGGCCACCTGCGGGGCGAGGGCGCGCTGCGCCGCGTTGCCGAATCCGGGCCGCGCGAGCCCCTCGGCGCGCAGCAGGGCGCGGACCGCGAGGAGGCCCCGGGCGGCGACGGTCATGCCCTGCCCGTAGAGGGGGTTGAAGGTCGCGACGGAGTCCCCGACGGCGAAGAACCCGTCCGGCAGGTCGGCCTTCTCGAAGAGGATCCGCCGGTTCGCGGTGCCCTGGGTGACGGCGACGTCGCCGAGCGGCTTCCGCCCTTCGAGGAGTTCGCCGACGATGGGGTGGCGGGTGCTCCGGGCGAACGGGACGAAGTCCTCTGGGTCGTTGGTGGGTTGGCCGCCCCGGGTGCCGGACAGGGTGGCCTGCCACAGGCCGTCCTCGATCGGCACGATCGTCGCGGTCCGCCCGGGTACGGGCACGCGCGGGTCGGACTGGACGTTGACGATGGGGAAGCCCAGGGCGTGGGCCCCTTCGGGCGCCTCGAACAACCGGGTCGCGTAGACCAGGCCGGAGTCCACCCCGGCCTGCCGTACGCCGGTCACGCCCAGCCCCTCCAGCCAGGACAGGGCCCGGGAGCCGCGGCCGCTCGCGTCGACGACGAGGTCCGCCGCGATCGGCCGGTCCCGCTCCTCGGGGGTGTCGACGCGCACACCGGTGATCCGCGCGGCCGTCCCCTCCAGGGCCCGCACCCGGCTGCGCTGGAGGGTGGTGACCCCCGGCAGGGAGATGACGCGGCGACGGACCACCGAGTCGAGGAGGTCGCGGCTGCACGAGACGCTGAACTGCCGCTCGCCGCTGCGCGGGAGCCACCCCTGCGCGGTCATCGTCACCAGGTCGGTGGGCAGGCTGCGGCGGATCGCGCCGGCGGCGGTCCACTCCTCGCCGACGCCCGGCAGGAGCGCCTCGATGGCCCGCGCCCCGCCCGACCACATGACGTGGACGTGGCGGGCCTGCGGCAGCCCGCGTCGGGGCGTCGGGGCCTCGGGCAGCGTGTCGGCGTCGATGATCGTGACCGTCGCGTGCTCGGCGAGGACGGCCGCGGCGAGCAGGCCGGCCATGCTCGCGCCGATGACGACGGCGTGGCGGGGCGGGGTGGTCTGGGTCATCGTGTGGTGCTCTCTGTCGGGCCGCGCGGAGCCGGCTGCGAAGGGGACGGTGGGGTGGCGGGGCCGCCAGGGGCGCGACGCGCGGGCCGTCCCCGGTCCGTCGGCGCCCCGGGCCGCGCCCCGCGGATCAGTGCCGGGCCCGGGGCGCCTTGATCCGACCGGGGCCCGCGGGCACGGTCCGGGGGCGCCGGCCGAGCGCGCTCCTGATCCGCTCGACCTCCTCGGGGAGGCTCTCCTGCCGGGGTGGCGGGAGGAGGGACTTGAGGATCTTGCCGAGGTGCAGGCCGAAGGTCTCGGCCCGGATCTCCGCGGGGTCCCCCAGGTCGGCGCGGGCGGCGGCCCGTCGCACCACGCCGTCCAGGCCCTCCTCCGAGCGCAGCAGTTCGGCGAGGTTCCCGTCCGGGCCGGTCAGTCGGGCGGCCACCGCCATCCCGGGACCGTGGCCGTCGCAGGTGTCCTCGGCGACGTGCCACAGCTCGTGGCAGGCGATGACGAGCTGGTGCTCGGGCCGCGTACGGGCCTCGATGACGACGAGGTCGCGGTCGTCCAGCTTGAGCCACAGGCCGCTGGCGGTGTCCGGCGGGAACGGCGCGAAACGGAAGTCCAGCGGCCGGCCCGCCCGGTGGCGCGCGAAGGCCGCGCAGAGCCCCGCGATGACCTCGGCGGCGCCGCCCGGCGGCTCGACGCGCGTGTGCGCCAACAGGTCGGCGCCGAGCCTGCGCATGGCCCGGGTGGTCCTCATCGCGCTTCCCCTTCACAGCTTCGGTCCGTGGCGGTGGGAAGGGCGGGCGACGGCGAAGGAGGCCGCAGCTGCCCCTCCCGGGCCAGCAGTTCGTCCAGGTAGTCGGCCAGTGACTTCCAGCCCGCCGGGGACAGCCGCCCGGCCCGGGTCACGATGCTCCGTACGTCGTGGGCGCGCAGCACCGCCAGCATCGGGTTGCCGTCCGCGGGTTCGGGCGTGCGCAACTCCCGCTCGATGCGGTGCAGTACGCCGCTCAGCGCCTCGGTGTCGTCGGCGAGCAGGAAGCCGCCCTCGACCCCGTAGAACCGCTGGATCCCGGCGGCGGCCGCCAGGTTGGGCAGGCCGTCGCCCCGGGCGAGCCGGGTCAGGGACTGCCCGGAGGCGTCGAAGGAGGCGGCGATGGCCGTCAGGGAGTGGGGCCGGCCGTCGGGCCGGGGCCGGGTCCTGCGCAGGTGCTCGAACCGCTGGTGCACCTGTTCCTTGAGGGGGAGGCGCGGCGGGTGCCCGTCGAGGGTGAGCCGGATGGCCTGCGGCGTGAGGCCGCTGAGGTGGGAGAGCCGGTCGAGGTCGTCCGGGGGGCCGGTGTCCTCCGGGCCCTGCGGGGCGGTGGCCAGCGCCCGTTCGACCGCGCTCTTGCTGTCCGCGAGCAGGAAACCCGCGTAGACCCCGAAGAAGCGCTGGACTCCGGCCGCGTGCCGCAGCCGCGGCAGTCCGGTGCCGGCGTTCAGCGGGCCGAGGGAGGCCCCGGGCGCCCGGAACTCCTCCGCGATGGCGGCGAGCGGCCACTCCCGGCCGTGCTTGTCCCGACGGGTCGCGCGCAGCAGCAGGAACCGCCGGTGCACCCGCCGGTCCAGCGGGGCCTCCACCGAGGTGCCCGCCACCACCCGGTGGACCAGCTCCGGTTCCACCCCGGAGAGCCGGCTGAGCCGCTCCACCGCGAGGACCTCCCGAGGGTCCTGTCCGCGCCGCCGGGCCAGCTCCGCCACGCGGTCCCAGCACGCGGCGAGGTCGCTTCGGGCGGCGTGCGGCATCCGCTGTTTCTCCGTACGTCGACAGGGCGTTCGAGTGCTTCGGGCTCCGTGCAGCGTAGCCCGGGGCCCCGACCCCCACCAGCGCATCCCCAACATTTCCCACGACGCGACCTCAAGAAAGGTTGGCACCCCCGGGCGTGGCCGCGGGCGGCCGGACGCGCGCGGCGCGGGCACCGCCCGGAGCCCGCGCCGGGCATGACCCCGGAGGTAATCGACCCGCGCCGGTGCCCGGCCGCACAGTGGTGCCGGCGGATCCGGGGGCGCGCACTCGCCCCCGGGACCGCCTCACACCGCCACCCCGACCTCGACGGAGGCTGATCCACGATGTCCGCGACCCTGCTCGGTACCCTCGCCCGCACCACCGCCCCCCGCACGGCGCTGCGCCGCTTCCTCGCGCTCGACTCCGTGGTCACCACCGCCAACGGCCTCGCCTACGCCGTCCTGCCCGCCCCGCTCGGCCGGCTGCTCGGCGTCGACCCCGGCCTCCTCGCGACGCTCGGCGTCGTCCTCGTCGCCTACGGGGCCGGCGTCGGCTTCCTCGCCTCGCGCCGGCGCCCGCCGGCGCCGGCGGTCAGGCTCGTGATCGAGACCAACTACGTCTGGGCGGCCCTCAGCCTGGTCTCCCTCTTCGTGTGGTTCGACGCGACGACGGCCGGAGCCGTGTGGATCCCGGCGCAGGGCCTCACCGTCGCCGGGTTCGCCCTGCTCCAGCAGCTCGCCCTGCGCTCAGTCACCGAGTGAGCGCAGGTACTTCACCGTCGCCGGGTCGGCCGGGAGCATCGTCTCGATGGCCAACTCGGCGACCGTCACGTCCATCGGCGTGTTGAACGTGGCGATCGAGGACACGAAGGACAGCACGTGCCCGTCGTGCTCGATGACCAGCGGCAGGGCGATGTTCGCCACCGGCTCCGCGGGCTCCGCGTCACCGGGGCGCTCCGCGACCGGATAGGCCGCCACCTCCTCGTACAGGGCGCGCAGCGGTTCGGAGCGGGCCAGCGCGATCTGCCGCTCCATCTGCGCCAGCAGGTGTCCGCGCCACTCCCGCAGGTTGCGGATCCGCGGCGCCAGGCCCTGCGGGTGCAGGGTGATCCGCATGGCGTTCAGCGGCGGTTCCAGCAGGTGTTCCGGCAGGCCGTCCAGGAGCATCGCGATGCCCCGGTTCGCGGCGACGACGTCGTACGTCGCGTCCACCACCAGGGCGGGGTAGGGCTCGTAGCCCGTCAGCAGCCGCTGGATCCCCTCGCGCAGGGTCTCCATGGTCGGGGCGTCCAGAGGTGTCCGCGCGTAGCGCGGGGCGTAACCGGCCGCGAGCAGAAGCGCGTTGCGCTCCCGTACGGGTACGTCGAGCCGGTCGGCCAGGCGCAGCACCATCTCCTCGCTCGGTCGGGAGCGGCCGGTCTCGATGAAGCTGATGTGGCGCGAGGAGGAGTCGGCGCGGCCGGCCAGCTCCAGCTGGCTGATGCCGCGCCGCTCGCGCCAGGTGCGCAGCAGGGCGCCGACGGTGGGCGGGGCGGCCCTGTCGGGCGTGATCGTCGTGCCGCTCGGGGCCTTCTTGCCGGTCATGACCGAGACGGTAGTCGAGGGCGGGCCGGTCGGCACCGCCTCACCCGAGGTCGAAGACGTTGGGCAGGCCCAGTCGGTAGCGCCACAGGTCGTGGCGCTTGGCCGGTTCCACCTCCGGCGCCCGGTACAGCGGGGTGATCGTGCAGCGCGCCGCCTTCGAACCATCCCGGTCCAGCAGGGCGTTGACGGCGGCGCGGGCCGAGGCGTTGGCCCCCTCCATGGTGGCCAGGTCGATGTCGACGGCGACGTAGTCCCCGCTGAGGAAGAGGTTCGGGATCCGGGTCCGGGCGCTGGGCCGGTGGTGCAGGGTGCCGGTGGGGTGGATGAGGAGCTCGTCCTCGTTGGTGGGGTTCGGGGTGCCCAGGCCGTCCACCCCCGGGTCCAGGAACCAGGAGTGCAGGGTCGCGTCGGACAGCACCGTCCGGCCGGTGTCGTTGAGGGCGGCCTTCAACTGCGCCCACACCTCGCGCGCCACCTCCTCGCGGGTGCACCGCCTGGCCGTCTTCCCGTACAGGATCCCGGGCCGGTCCCACTCCGAGACGTCCACCGACAGGCAGTCCACCACCGCGCCGTCCCCGTAGTCCGCCGGGAAGTCGCGGGCCGGCCAGTGCGGCGCCTGCTGGATCGCCGTCAACGACCAGGGGGAGTCGATGCAGTTGAGGTGCCCGTGGACCAGCGGCGCCCGGGCGGTCAGGTAGAACTGGATGCCGGTCATCCAGTCCGTCCGCAGGGCGTCGCAGCGCCCCAGCATCGGATCGGCGGCCCGCAGGGCGGCGCCCCAGGTGCGGCGGGCGTGCTCGACCGGCAACGCGCTCACGTAGTGGTCGGCGACGACGGTACGGGCCGTCCCCGTCTCGTCGGTGACGGCGACGCCGCTCACCCGGCCGCCCTCGCAGCGCACCTCCCGCACCGTCCAGCCGATCCGGAACTCCACGCCCAGCGAACGCAGCAGGTCCTCCCAGGGATCGATCCAGGCCTCGTTGGTGGGGAGGTTCAGGATCCGGTCGGGCGGGCCGTCCGCGCCCCGCCCCAACAGGTTGAAGACGAAGGCCTCGCCCAGGGTGCCCACCGTCCGGGTGGAGGCCTCCTCGGCCTTGGTCGCCACGATGTTGCGGGTCACGCCGATCGCGAGGATGCGCTGGTACTCGGTCGACATCCGCGCGGCGCGGGTGAACTCCCACCACGGGGTGCGCTCCCACTGCCCGTCGCGCCGCTCGTCGCAGCTGGTGAGGAAGACCAGGGCGCGGTTGACGAAGTACGCCGTCTCGTGCGCGGGCAGCCGCACCAGGGTCTCCATGATCCCGGTCAGGGCCCGCCGCAGCTCCTCGGGGGTCAACGAGGCGGGGGAGTGCTCCGGCCAGGGGATCGGCGCGCGCAGGTCCTCGCGGCCGCCGGAGCGGGCGAACATCATCTCGCGCGGGGCGACGAGGTTGTCCCACACCCCGTTCGCGTTCCCGGGGAAGGGGATGCGCCGCATCGTGTCGGGCAGGTTGTGGTAGATGCCGGGGATGAAGCGGAAGCCGTGCTCCGCCGGCAGCGGACGGCGCCCGCCCCGGGCGCTGCCGGGCACGTCCATGCTGCGGGCCTTGCCGCCGAGCGCGCGCCGTTCGTAGACGGTGACGGCGTAGCCGCGTTCGGCCAGTTCGTGCGCGGCGGTCAGTCCGGCGACTCCCCCGCCGAGGACGGCCACGGTGCGGCCGTTCGGCGGGAGGGGCGCGGGACGGGCGGCGGCCGGTCGGGCGGCGGGCGGCTCGCCGGCGGGCGCGGCCGAGGCGACGGGAGCCCCGAGGGCCGCCGTGGCGCCTCCGACCGCCGCGCCCGCGAGGAACGTACGCCTGGAACTGTCTGTGCGCGTCACGAAGGGCCCCCTGCGCGTCGGATGGATTACCGGCGGTAACAGTCACGTCCGGCGCAGGAGCATAGGGGCGGCGCCCCGCTCTCGGAAGGCTCGGAAGAACCCGCACGCACTATGGCGCGAAAGGGTTCCCAGGACGGCGCTGTGGGAACCTTGACTCCACGTCAACGGGAAAAGGGAGCCGGCGATGTCGAGCGAACCGCTGTCACAGAAGGAGATCGAGGACCGGCTGCGGGAACTTCCCGGCTGGGCCGTCGAGGACGACCGCCTCGTGCGCACCTACCGCCTCGCCGGGCACCTCGCCGCCGGCGCCCTCGTCGCGCACATCGTCGTCGTCCAGGACGAGTTGGACCACCACTCCGACCTGACGCTCGGCTACAACACCGTGCGCGTGTCGGTGAACACCCACAGCGCCGGCGACCGCGTCACCGACACCGACTTCACCCTCGCCGAACGCGTCGAGGCCCTGTCGCCGGCCCACGGCGCGAGCTGACCCGCCCGTACGGACGGCCCCCGCGCCCCGCCCGTACGGCGGGGGTCCCCGCGCCGCGCGGGGACCCCCGCCGTACGGGGGCGTGACGGGGCCGCCGGCTCAGGCCGGTTCCAGCCGCCACCACTGCGCGGGGGAGTCCGTGTCCTCGCCCTGCCGCACCCGGCCCTGCGCGTCGACCTCCAACGACAGCCCGCTGATGCCCGCCACCAGCGAGACGACCCCCGGATCGTCGAGGTGCTCCTCGACGATCCACTCCTGCGCCCCGAAGGCGTTGGCCCGCCACACCTGTACGCGCGCCCCGCTCTCCGTCGAGGCGTTCGCGACGTCGAGCCGCCTCTCGTTGTCCTCGCTCACCACGTGGAAGATCCCGCCGCCGCTGTGCGCCGGCGAGATCCGCCACCGGCGCGCGGCGACCGGCGCCGGCGGCCCGTCGGGCCCCACGCGCACCCGCGAGGCCCCCTCCAGCTGGAGCACCAGGCCACTGTCCACGTTGCGGATCCGGTAGACCCCCTCCGAAAGATTCACCTGCCCGACCTCACACGTCGAAGACGGCCGGGTCGGGCCCGATCCGCCGGCCGTCGGCGCCGAGCGCGTCCAGGGCCGCGAGGTCCTCGGCGTCCAGCTCGAAGTCGAACACGTCCAGGTTTTCCCGGATCCGCGACGGCGTCACCGACTTAGGGATCACGACGTTCCCCAGCCGCAGGTGCCAGCGCAGCACCACCTGCGCCGCGCTGCGGCCGTGCTTCGCCGCCACCGCCTCGACCGCCGGCAGTGTGAGCAGCTCCTTGCCCTGGCCCAGGGGGGACCAGGCCTCGGTGACGATGCCCAGCGAGGCGTGCAGGGCGCGCAGCTCCTCCTGCGGGAAGAGCGGGTGCAGCTCGATCTGGTTCACGGCCGGGACCAGCGGGCTCTCGGCGCCCAGCCGTTCCAGGTCCGCCGGGCGGAAGTTCGACACGCCGACGGCCCGGGCACGGCCGCTCTCGGCGATCTCCTCGAAGGTCTTCCAGATGCGCAGGAAGTCGTCGCGCATCGGGCGCGGCCAGTGGATGAGGTACAGGTCGACCCCGTCCAGGCCCAGCTTGTCGAGCGAGTCGTCGAAGGCGCGCAGCACCTCGTCACGGCCCCACCGCTGCTTCGGCCCGTTCCACAGCTTGGTGGTGACGAAGAGTTCCTCGCGCGGCAGGCCGGAGGCGGCCACCGCCTTGCCGGTGCCCCGCTCGTTGGCGTACACCGCCGCCGTGTCGATGCTGCGGTAGCCCGCCTCCAGGGCGGTCGCGACCGCCCGCTCCGCCTCGTTGTCCGGGACCTGCCAGACGCCGTAGCCGAGTTGGGGCATCGTGATGCCGTTGTTGAGCTCGATGGTGGGGACCTGGATCACGTCGGGTCGTTCCCTCGGGGTCGATGCGGTCGTGGCCCGGCCGCGGGCCACGGTGTACGAGGGGCGACAACCGGCCCCTCGTACACCGTATTCCCGCCACCCGCGACCGCGCCCGCACGCCCCCGCGCGCGCCCGGGCGACGTGCCGTACGGGCGGGGCTCACGCCGTGCCGAGGTAGGCCTCCCGCACCCGCGGATCCGCCCGCACCTCGGCCGGCGTCCCCTCCGCGAGGACCGTCCCGAGGTCCAGGACGACGACCCGCGCGCAGAGCTCCATCACGAAGCCCACGTCGTGCTCGACCAACAGCACCGCGCAGCGCTCCTCGTCGGCGAGCCGCCGCACCATGCGGGCCAGCCGGGCGCGCTCCGGCCCCGACAGGCCCGAGGCGGGTTCGTCGAGCAGCAACACCCCCGGCGGATCGGCCACCGCCCGCGCCAGCTCCACCATCCGGGCCTGCCCCACCGGCAGCCCGCCCGCGTACGCCGCCGCGAGTTCCCCCGCCCCGCACTCCGCCAGCAGCCGCCCGCCCCGCTCCCGGCGGGCCCGCTCCCGCGCCCGCCGCGCCGGCAGGGCCAACAGGTCGGCGGCGAGTCCGCCCCCACCGCCCCGCCACTCCTGGGCGACCAGGACGTTGTCGGCCACGCTCAGCTGCCCGAACAGCTGCCCGCGCTGGAAGGTCCGGCGCATCCCGTGCCGGGACCGCCACACGGGGGAGCGGCGCGTGACGTCGACGCCGTGGAGCAGCAGCCGGCCCCGGTCGGGGCGCCGGATGCCCGACAGGACGTCGAACAGGGTGGTCTTCCCGGCCCCGTTCGGGCCGATCAGCCCGCACACCTCGCCGGCCCGGACCCCGAGGTCCACCCCGGTCAGGGCCCTGACCCCGCCGAAGCGGACGTCGACCCCGCGCGCCTCCACCACCCAGCCGCTCATGTCCCGCTCCCCGTCGCCGTGCCCTGGCCCGTGTCCGTGCCCTGGCCCGTGTCCGTGCCCGTGCCCGCTCCGGACCCCGCCGCCAGTCCGAGGTAGGCCTCGGTCAGCCGGTCCGCCTCCACCTCGGCCCGGGGACCGCACCACGCGACCCGGCCCCGCGCGAGGTAGGCCACGGTGTCCGCGACCCCGAGGATCCCGGCGGCCTTCTCCTCCACCAGCAGCAGCGCGCAGCCGGCGTCGCGCAACTCGACCAGCAGCGCGTACACCTCGTCCACGACGCGCGGCGCGAGCCCGAGCGAGGGCTCGTCGGCGATCAGCACCCGGGGCGGGCGCTGCAACAGCGGGGCCAGCGCCAGCATCTGCTGCTCCCCGCCCGACAGCGCGCCCGCGACCACGGCGCGGCGCTCCCCGAGACGGGGGAAGCGGTCGTAGACGGCGGCCCGCCCGTCGGCCTCCGGCAGGCGCAGGGCGAGGTTCTCCTCGATGGTGAGGGAGGGGAAGATCCCCCGCCCCTCGGGGGCGAGGAGCACCCCGGCCCGGGACCGCCGTACGGCCCCGTCGCGGGTGGCGTCCCGTCCCGCGACCCGGACCGCCCCGCCCGTGACGGGCAACAGGCCGGCGGCCACCCGGCAGGCGGTGGACTTCCCCGCCCCGTTGGGGCCGAGCACCGCGAGGATCTCCCCGTGACGCACGGCCAGGTCGACCCCGTGCAGCACGGTGCCCCCGTCGTAGCCGGCGCTCACCCCGCACAACTCCAACGCCGCCCGTACGCCGCCCCCTCCGGCACCCCCGTCGCCGCCGTCCCGCTCCCGGGCCCGGGGCACGTCCGGGGCGCCACCGCCCCGCCACCCCCCGGCCGGGACGGTCTCCACCGCGCGCCCGCCCCCGCCGTCTCCTCCGGAGGCCTTCCCGCCACCCGCACCGCCTCCGGTGCCGTGCCCGGCCCCCGTCGGCTGCCCGGGTACGGAGCCGGCCCCCCGTCCCGTCCCGGCCCCGACGGCCTCCTCGGCTCCGGCCGGCCGGCCCGCCCCGGCGAGGGCTGCCGCGCGGCGTTTGGCGCGGCGGAGGGCCGGGGCCGCGCAGTAGCCGTCGGGGTCGTTGGCCAGGGCCAGGCCCGCCAGGACGAAGAGGATCACCGGGAGGTGCGCCGACTCGGTCACCCAGTCCGCCATCAGTCGCGGCGCGACGGCGAACACCAGGCCCGCCACCACCGCGTACTGCGGTCTGCGGACCCCGGCCGCCACCACGACCGCCAGCCACACCAACCCCGTCATCGCGGTGAAGTCGGTGGCGGTGATGCGGGTGTTGTACGAGGCGTACAGCACGCCCCCGAAGCCCGCGAGCCCCGCCGACAGCGTGAACAGCAGCAGCTTCGTCCGCAGGACGGAGACCCCCGAGGCCATCGCGGCGGCCGGCGCCGACCGCACCGCCAGCATCGCCCGCCCCGACGGGGAGTTCCGCAGCGCGCTCAGCCCCGCCGCCACCACCGCGACCAGCACCACCAGCGCCACGCCCAGGGCCCGGTCGTCGGAGAGGTCCACCGGCCCGAACACCGGCCGGGGGATCGGCCAGCCCGCGTCCCCGCCCCGCAGCCACCGCATCTGGAACAGCACCTGGTCCGCGAGGAACGCCAGCGCCAACGTGGCCAGCGCCAACGACCGCCCCCCGAGCCGCAGCGCCGGCAGCGCGACCACCGCGCCCAGCGCCGCCGCCACCAGGGTTCCCGCCACCAGCGCCGCCCCGAACGGCCAGCCCCGGCTCATCAGCACCCCCGCGACCAGCGCGGCCCCGGTGACGAAGGTGGCCTGCGCCAGCGAGACCATCGCCCCGAGCCCGGTCACCACCGTGAAGGACAGGAACACCAGGGAGACGGCCAGGCCCTGGGCGAGCAACCCGCTCCAGAACGGGGTGGTCACCGTGTAGAAGGCCACGCACAGCAGCCCCGCCGCCACCGCCCACACCCCCCAGCGGCGGCGCCACGAGGCCCCGTCCAGGGGGTCGACCGGCGGGGTCTCCACCGCCGAGACCCCGGCCGCGCGCGCCCGCCGGGTCAAGGCCAGCAGCCCCCCGAAGAGGATCAGGAACGGCACCGCCGTCCGGAAGCCGGTGATCCCCTCGGCGAACGACGCGTACCCGGCGACGAGGTTCTGGACCACGCCGAGCCCCAGCCCGCCGGCGAATGCGAGCGGTACGGAGGCGAACCGGCCGATGACCGCCGCCGTCGCGGACACGAACAGGAACAGGGTGAAGTCGTGCGCGGACAGCCCCAGCAGCGGCGTCGCCAGCACCCCCGCCAGGCCCGCCAGCCCGGACGCGATCATCCACGCCAGCGACGACAGCCGGTCGGCGCTGATCCCGCGCAGCTCGGTCAGCGAGCGGTTGTCGACGGCCGCTCGCAGCAGCAGCCCCGTGCGGGTGTGCCGCAGCAGCACCCACAGGGCCACCGCCACCACCGCCGTGACCACCCAGGTGATCAGCTGGTCGGAGTCGACGCCGACCCCCTCGGCGAGCTGCCAGGACCGCGCCGGGCTCGGTCCCACGCCCGGCAGCCCGAACTGGTTCTCCGCCGGTTTCACCGGGGCGCCGGCCGCGTCCAGCAGTTCCACGATCCACAGCCCGGCCGCCGGCAGCGCCACCAGCAGGCCGATGGTCGCCACGATCTGGGCGCTCTCCCCGACCCGTGCCAGCCGGCGGAACATCAGCCGGTCGAGCCCCCAACCGAGCCCCGGGGCCAGGACGCACACCACCACCAGCGCGGCCGGGACGGCGGGCCAGCCGAGCCCGGAGTGCAGCTCGTGGAAGGTGAGCGCGCACAGGTAGGCGGTGGCCCCGTGCGCGAAGTTGAACAGCCCGGAGGCCGAGTACGACAGCACGAGGCCGGTGGCCAGCAGCGCGTACAGGGCGCCGGAGACCAGACCGCTCAGCACGAAGACGAGCAGATCACCCATGCCGGGTCCCTACTTGAAGGGGATGGGATCGTGGCAGGTGAACGGGACGGAGACCTCGTACGCCCCGTTCCTCAGCTGGACGAGCGCCCCGCAGCCGAAGCTGTCCTTCTGCCCCTTGGGCAGCGTCCGGGCGCCGACCAGGGTGTCGGTGTCGGAGAAGCTCTGCGCGGCGTTCTGGAAGTGGGTGGGGGTGAGGTCCCGGCCGGCCTTCTGCGCGATCGACAGGAAGAGGTCGGCCGACATGTAGCCGGTCAGCATGTGCATGTTCAGCGGCACTTCCTGTCCGCCGGAGGCCGCCCTGATGTCCGCCTTGAACCGGTCCATCTTCGGGTTCGTGGACTCGAAGGGCTCGAACTGGAGCAGGACGTGCACCCCGTCGAGGGCCTGGCGGGTGGCGTCCTTGGCGAGCAGCCCGGGGTCGTAGTCGGTGGGGTCGGACAGGACGCCCTTGTAGCCGCCGCGCTTGAGGGCGGTGAACAGGCCGATGTTGTTGGGCGTCTGCATGACCGAGACGACGGCGTCGGGGGCCCGGCCCCCGGCGCTGCCGAGGATCTCCTTGACGTACGCCGACCAGTCGCTCGGCACGGCCGTCGCGGGCACGGAGGCCTTGGCGTAGGCCACCTCGAAACCGGCAGAGGCGAAGCCCTGCTGGAAGGTGCGCACGCCGAACTTCCCGGCGTCGCTGTCGTTGGCGACGATCGCCACGGACTTGCCCCGCGCTCCGCCGAGGATCTTGGCGATGCCTTCGGGCCAGGTCTGGTTGATGGTGCCGCCGGGGGAGGGGACGAGGCAGCCGTTGAACCCGTAGATGTACTTGGGGCCGCAGAAGGACGGCAGGGTGCCCCAGCCGAAGGTGGGGACCTTCTCCTGTTCCAGGAAGTCGGCGCCGGAGAAGGTGACCGAGCTCATCGGGGCGACGGCGAAGACCTTGTCCTGCTGGACCAGCTTGCGGGCGGCCGCCATGTTCTTGCCGGGGTCCTGGCCGTCGTCCTCGGCCCCGATGTAGTCGATGCTGCGCCCGTGGACCCCGCCCTCCGCGTTGGCCCGCAGGTAGCGTGCCCGCGCGCCGAGGTCGGTGTCCTTCTTGCTGTAGCCGCTCGAACTGGTCATCGACACGATGCCGCCCACCTTGATCGAGGTGTCGGTCACCCCCCGCGCGGGCGCCGTGGCGTCCCCGGGCTTGCCGGGATCGGTCCCCCGGGAGGGGGAGTTGCAGGCGGAGACGAGCGCGAGCGCGGCTGCGGCCACGGCCAGAGCGCGGATAGGTCGCGACATGTGGGATCCCCTCCGGTTGGAATCCCCGCATTCTGTGCGCGACCTGACGCACCGTCAATATTCGCGACAAGGTGAAGTGACGCATCGTCAGAAACGGTGCGGGGTCACGGTGGCCCCCCGGCCGAGGGCCGGGTCAGGAGGGGTACAGGTCGGTGATCTCCCGCGCGTAGGCCTTCTCGATCGCCCGCCGCTTCAGCTTCAACGAGGGCGTCAACAGGCCGCGTTCCTCCGTGAACTGCTCCGCCAGCACCCGGAAGGCGCGGATCCCCTCGGCCTGCGAGACGAGCGTGTTGGCCGCCACCACCGCCCGCCGCACCTCCGCGGTGAGCGCCGGATCGCCCACCACCTCCGAGGCGGTGCGCTGCGCGAGGCCGCGCATCGACAACCAGTGCGCTATCCCCTCCATGTCCAGGGTCACCAACGCCGCCACGAACGGCCGGTCGTTGCCCACCAGCACGCACTGCGCCACCAACGGGTGGGAGCGGACCCGCTCCTCCAGGGCGGCCGGCGCCACGCTCTTGCCGTTGGAGGTCACCAGGATCTCCTTCTTGCGGCCCGTGATGGTCAGGTAGCCGTCCGCGTCCAGCCGCCCCAGGTCCCCGGTCGCCAGCCACGCGCCGCGCAGCACCTCCTCCGTCGCCCGCGCGTCGCCCAGGTACCCGGAGAACACGTGCGGGCCGTGCAACCACACCTCCCCGTCCCCGGCGATGTGGACCGTGCAGCCCGGGATCGGCAGCCCCACCGTCCCGTACTTCGTCGCCCCCGGCGGGTTCGCGGTCGCGGCCGCGCTGGACTCCGTCAGCCCGTACCCCTCGTACACGGTGATCCCGGCGCCGTCGAAGAACAGCCCCAGCCTGCGCGACATCGCGGACCCGCCCGACATCGCGTGCCGCACGCGCCCGCCCAGGGCCTCGCGCACCTTCCCGTACACCAGCCGCTCGAACAACTGGTGCTCCATCCGCAACGCCGCCGTGGGGCCCGGCCCCGTCCCGAACGCCTTCTGCTCGCGGGCCTCCGCGTACCGCACGGCCGTCTCCACCGCCCGGTCGAAGGCGCCGACGCGCCCCTCCGTCTCCGCCTTGCGGCGGGCCGCCGCGAACACCTTCTCGAAGACGTGCGGAACCCCCAGCACGAAGGTCGGCCGGAAGGCGGCCAGGTCCGGCATCAACTCCGCCGCCGCCAGCACCGGCTGGTGCCCGAGCTTGACCCGGGCCCGCACCGCCGCGACCTCGACCATCCGCCCGAAGACGTGCGCGAGCGGCAGGAACAGCAGCGTCGAGGGCTGCTCACCGGGCCCCGCCCGGAACACCGACTCCCACCGCGCCACCATCGTGTCGGCCTCGAACATGAAGTTCGCGTGGGTGAGCACGCAGCCCTTGGGCCGGCCCGTCGTCCCCGAGGTGTAGATGACTGTCGCCACCGCGTCGGGCGTCACCGCCCGCCGGTGCCGGTGCACGAGCCCCTCGTCCACCGTCCGACCGGACTCCACCAGCCCCTCGACCGCACCCGCGTCGAGCTGCCACAGCAGTCGCAGACCCGGGAGCCGCTCGATGACCGAACCGACGGTCATCGCCTGGTCCTCGTCCTCCACCACGCACCCGGCGCAGGAGGAGTCCTGGAGGATCCAGTGGACCTGGTCGGCGGAGGACGACGGGTACACGGGGACCGGCTGCGCGCCGATCGCCCACAGCGCGAAGTCGAACAGCGTCCACTCGTAGCGGGTGCGCGACATGACGGCGACCCGCTCCCCGAACCGGATCCCCTGCGCCAGCAGTCCCTTGGCGAGGGCCATCACCTGATCGGCCAGCTCCGCCGAGGTCACGTCGCGCCAGACCCCGCCCGTCTTGCGCCCGAGCACCACCCGGCCCGGATCCTGCCCGGCGTACTCGAACACGCAGTCGGCCAAACCGCCGACCGGCGCGGCTGTGACCAGGGGTGGGACGGTGAATTCGTGCGGCATCCCGCTCCTCTCCGTGCCGGGCGCCGCGACGCTACCCCACCGGCCCCGGCCCCCGGCACCCCCCGGGAAACCTCCACAAGATCTTCCCGGCGGCCGGGCCCGCCACGCGCCCCGACCGCAAGCGCCCCGACCGCAAGCGCCCCGACCGCAAGCGCCCCGACCGCAAGCGCCCCGACCGCAAGCGCCCCGGCCGCAAGCGTCCCGGCCGACCGTCCTACGCCGGCCGGCTGAGGCGGTCGCCACCCGCGAGGACCGCCGCCGCGAGGGCCTCGGCGGCCGGGGTGGGCCGGTTCCCCTGGAGCAGCGCGAACTCCACCGGACCCAGCTCCGGCAACCCGCCCACCCGGACCAGCCCCGGCGGGATCAGCCCCCGCGTGTGGGCCATCACCCCGAGCCCGGCGCGGGCCGCGGCGATCAGACCGCTGAGGCTGCCGCTCGTACAGGCGATCCGCCAGGCCCGGCCCTCCCGCTCCAACACCTCCAACGCCCGCGCGCGGGTGATCCCCGGCGGCGGGAAGACGATCAGCGGCACCGGGCGCTCCGGGTCCACCCGCAGCCCCTCCGCCCCGATCCACACCATCCGGTCCCGCCACACCAGCCGGCCCCGCTCGTCCCCGGGCCCGCGCCGCTTGGCCAGCACCAGGTCCAGCCGGCCCGCGTCCAACCGCTCGTGCAGGGTGCCCGACAGCTCGACCGACAGCTCCAGGTCCACCTCGGGGTGCTCGTGCCGGAACCCCTCCAGGATCTCCGGCAACCGGGTCAGCACGAAGTCCTCCGACGCCCCGAACCGCAACCGCCCCCGCAGCCGCGTCCCCGTGAAGAAGGCCGCGGCCCGCTCGTGGGCCTCCAGGATCGTCCGGGCGAAGCCCAGGAGCGCCTCACCGTCCTCCGTGAGCGCCACGCTGTGCGTGTCCCGGGCGAACAGCGGCCGACCGGTCGCCTCCTCCAGCCGCCGCACGTGCTGGCTCACCGTCGACTGGCGCACCCCCAGCCGGTCGGCGGCCTGCGTGAAGCTGAGCGTCTGGGCCACGGTGAGGAAGGTCCGCAGCTGAACCGGGTCGTACATACCGCGAGCCTAAGCCCTGCCATCGCCGAACGTGATGACAGTCAGTGCGGTATGCGCATTTCCCGATGACCGCCCCACCGGCCACCATGGCGGGGGGAGCGCCACGGGAACCGTCCGCAGCCGTCCGCCCCGCCGCCCACGGCCCCGCCGACCTCCCCCGACAGCAAGCGAGCACCGCCCATGCGCCGCCCCCGCCTCCCCGCCTGGTTGCCCCTCGACCCGTACCTGGCGGCCCTGCTCGCCACCGTGGGCATCGCGGCCCTCCTCCCCGCCCGGGGCCCGGCCGCCACCGTCGCCGAAGGGGCCTCCACCGGCGCGGTCGCCCTCCTCTTCTTCCTCTACGGCGCCCGGCTCTCCACCCGCGAGGCACTCGAAGGCCTGCGCCACTGGCGCCTGCACCTCGCCGTGCTCGTCTCCACCTTCGTCCTCTTCCCGCTGCTCGGCCTCGCCGCCCGCGTCCTCGTCCCCACCCTCCTGACGCGGCCCCTCTACGACGGCCTGCTCTTCCTGTGCCTGGTCCCCTCGACCATCCAGTCCTCCGTCGCCTTCACCTCGATCGCCCGCGGCAACGTCCCCGCCGCCATCTGCGCCGGATCCTTCTCCAGCCTCGTCGGCCTCCTGCTCACCCCCCTCCTCGCCGTCGTCCTCCTCGACGGCGGCGCCGGCTTCTCCCTCGACGCCCTCCTCAAGATCGTCCTCCAGCTCCTGCTGCCCTTCCTCCTCGGACAGCTCCTGCGCGGCCGGATCAACGGCTTCCTCGTCCGACGCAAGAAGGTCCTCGGCTACGTCGATCGGGGCTCGATCCTCCTCGTCGTCTACGCCGCCTTCAGCGCGGGCATGGTCGCCGGCATCTGGCACCGGGTCAGCCCGGCGCGCCTGGGCGCCCTGATGCTGGTGGAGGCCGTACTCCTCGCCCTGATGCTCCTCGTCACCTGGTACGGGGCGGGCCGCCTCGGCTTCGCCCGCGCGGACCGCGTCGCCATCCAGTTCGCCGGGTCGAAGAAGAGCCTCGCCGCCGGACTCCCCATGGCCGGCGTGCTGTTCGGCCCCCAGGCCGCGCTCGCCGTGCTGCCGCTGATGCTCTTCCACCAGACGCAGCTGATGGTCTGCGCCGTCCTCGCCCGACGCCGCGCCGCCGACCCGCCGACCGAACTCCCCGCCCAGGCTGTGGCGGAGGTCTCCCCGCAGGGACAACACCCCGCGGCGCGGGGCCGGTAACGTGCGGCGGTGACCTGGATACGCCCGCACGCCGCCCACGCCCCGCGCCCCTGCACCCTGGTGGTGTGCCGGGGCTGCTGCTGCGGCGACCCCCGCAAGAACCCCGGCACCGACCACGCCGGCCAACTCGCCCGCCTGCGCGAGGCCGCCGAGGCGTCCGGGGGGCGGCTGGCCGTCCGTACGAGCGACTGCCTCGGGCCCTGCGCCCAGGCCAACGTCATCGTCGTCCAGCCCACGAGCGAGGCCCGCTCCCGAGGAGCCCGCGCGGTCTGGTTCGGCTGGGCCCTCGACGACACCGCGACCGACGAGATCATCGAATGGGCCCGCTCCGGCGGCCCCGGCACCGGCCCCCTCCCGGCCACCCTCGCACTCCACCGCATCGACCCCCCGGAACCCAAGGCGCCGACGGGCCGCACCCGCGGCAGGCGGAAGCGCTGAGGCCCGCTCCCGCTACGCGACCGTCCCCGTCCCCGGCAGGAGGATCCGTTCCTCGCCCGCGTAGATGTTCATGTCGGCCCCGCGCAGGAAGCCCACCAGCGTGAGCCCCGACTCCAGGGCCAGGTCCACCGCCAGCGAGGACGGGGCGGAGACGGCCGCCAGCACGGGTATGCCCGCCATCACCGCCTTCTGCGCCAGCTCGAAGGAGGCCCGGCCGGAGACCAGCAGCACCGACCCGGCCAGCGGCAGCCGGCCCGACTGGGCGGCCCGACCGACGATCTTGTCCACGGCGTTGTGCCGCCCCACGTCCTCCCGCACGTCGAGCAGCTCGCCCGTCGCGGAGAAGAGCCCCGCCGCGTGCAGGCCGCCCGTGCGGTCGAAGACCTTCTGCGCCGCCCGCAACCGGTCCGGCAACGCGGTCAGCAGTTCGGCGGGGATCCGCAGCGGGTCGTCGGCCAACCCCGGGAAACGGGTCGCCGTCCGGACCGCGTCCAGGCTGGCCTTGCCGCACAGCCCGCAGGAGGACGTCGTGTACACGTTCCGCTCCAGCGTGATGTCCGGCAGGGGCACCCCGGCCGCCAACCGGACGTTGACGACGTTGTAGGTGTTGGAGCCGTCCTCGGTGGCGCCCTCGCAGTAGGTCACGGCCTCGACGTCCGACGTCCGACCGATCACCCCCTCGCTGACGAGGAAGCCCACCGCGAGCGCGAAGTCGTCGCCCGGGGTGCGCATCGTGATGGCCAGCGGCCGGCCGTTCAGCCGGATCTCCAGCGGCTCCTCCGCGACCAGCGTGTCGGGGCGGACCCCCGTAGCGGCGCCCCGGACCCGCACGACGCGGCGTCGTTCGGTGACCCGTCCCATGGTGATCAGCCCACCCGTTCCGTCCTCGTCGTGCACCTGACCATGACATTCTCCCGGATCGCCGTGCGATCACGCCCCCGGCAGCGAGTTGCTCGGAATTCTCCAAATTCCGCTACCGGAATCCTGTCGGGTCACACGCACACGTACCCGTCAGTAGCAGGCAAAGCTGGGTGATCCTGACTGCCGTACAGAGGGGGACCCCGCCCATGACCGGTTCACGCGTGGTGGCGCTAGGGCACTACCAGCCCGCGAAAGTGATCACCAACGAGGACCTCGCGGCCATGGTCGACACCAACGACGAGTGGATCCGTTCGCGCGTCGGGATCAAGACCCGTCACATCGCGGGCCCCGAGGAACCGGTCGACGAGCTGGCCTACCAGGCCGCCGGAAAGGCCCTCGCCAACGCGGGCCTCACCCCCGACGACATCGACCTCGTCCTGGTGGCCACCTCCACCGCCATCGACCGCTCGCCCAACATGGCCGCGCGGGTCGCCGCGAAGCTGGGCATGGGCGGCGGCCCCGCCGTCATGGACCTCAACGTCGTCTGCTCGGGCTTCACCCACGCCCTGGCCACCGCCGACCACGCGATCCGGGCCGGCTCCGCCACCCGCGCCCTGGTCATCGGCGCCGACAAGATGACCGAGATCACCGACTGGAGCGACCGCACCACCTGCGTGCTGACCGGCGACGGAGCCGGCGCGGCCGTCGTCGAGGCCTGCGAGCGGCCCGGCATCGGCCCGGTCCTGTGGGGTTCGGTGCCGGAGATGGGCCACGCGGTGCGCATCGAGGGCACGCCGCCCGTCTTCGCCCAGGAGGGCCAGGCCGTCTACCGCTGGACCACCAGCCGGCTCCCCGCGCTCGCCCGCAAGGTCTGCGAGAAGGCCGGGATCACCCCCGAGGACCTCGCCGGAGTCGTCCTCCACCAGGCGAACCTGCGGATCGTCGAACCCCTCGCGGCCAAGATCGGCGCCGTGAACGCCGTGGTCGCCCGCGACGTCGTCGACTCCGGCAACACCTCCGCGGCGAGCATCCCGATGGCCCTGTCGAAGCTGGTCCAGCGCGGCGAGATCCCCTCCGGCGCCCCGGTCCTCCTCTTCGGCTTCGGTGGCAACCTCTCCTACGCCGGCCAGGTCATCCACTGCCCGTAGGCCCCTGCCCCCGCGCCCGGTCCCCGAGGCCCGCCCCGCCACCGCCCCCCGGGGCGACGCCGGGGCGGGCCGCGCGGCATCCGGGACATGCCCGCAGGTCAGCGCGGCGTGGCGGGACGACGACCGGTCGGATAAGTGGTCGGAGGCCCGCCGATCCCCTGCTATTGTTGTCCATGTCGCCGCGGGAAACCGGGGCCGACCACCTGGTCCGGGTGGCGGAATGGCAGACGCGCTAGCTTGAGGTGCTAGTGCCCTTTATCGGGCGTGGGGGTTCAAGTCCCCCCTCGGACACAACAAGCAAGAGCCCCACTTCGGTGGGGCTCTTTTGCGTTCCGGCGTCGTGCCGGTGAACGGGGGAGGATCCGTGCGACAGGTCGAGGACGAGATCGCCCGGCAGGACTGGAAGGGCATGCGGTGCGGTTGTGGCCGCTCCGCCGCACACATCGCCCGGGAGCTGCTGCGGATCACGGCAGGGGGAGCGCGGGACGAGGCGACCTCCCGGGACTTCGAGCAGCACGTCTGGTCCCCGGTGGTGCTGTACGAGCCCGCCCCCGCGGTGACCTCCGTCCTGCTCGCCGCGCTCGCGGCCGAGCCGGCGCCCGACACCCGCTTCCGCCTCCTCGACCTCCTCCAGTCCCTGGTGACCGGCGAGGGCACCGATCCGGACTCGGCGCGCCGCGGGCTGGACCTGCCGGAGCTGTGCCGGGAACGCGCAGCGCGGGGCATCGAACTCCTCCACCGGGAGGTGCTCTCCAACCGGTCGCCGGGGGCGGCGGGCGCCGCCTTCGAGATCCTGACGGTGCTGGACCCCGACCGGGCACGCCTGCGGGACCTCCGGGAGACCGCCGCAGATTGGCTGCCCGTGTGCTGCCGTACGGGACTGTGCCACGACTGGTGGGAGGACGAGGAGGAGAGCCGGAAGGCGGCGGGCTAGCTCGTCGCCGTGAGGACGGTGACCGCGGTGACCGCCGCTATGGCCGCCTGCATGTCGCGGATCGCCTTGCGGATGCTCTCCGCGGCCCACTGGCCCTCGGCCACCTCCGCCATCCGGGCCTTCACCTCGGCGCGGGGGCCGTCCGCGAACGCCAGGTCGTGCAGCTTCGCCGAATGCAGCAGCGCGATCAGCCCTGCCGTGCGCTGGTCCGGCTCCGCTCCGTCCAGGACGCACGCGCGGAGCCGCTCGCGCAGGGCCCGCTCGTGGGAGCCGTCCGCCTCGGGATAGCGGCGGACCGGGAACATGCCCAGCGCCTTGTGTTCCCTGCGCTCGACCACGCCCCGCGCGCACAGACTGTCCAGCGCCGCCGCGACGGCCTTGGTGTGGTCCTTCGTCAGCCAGCCGGTCACCGTGTGCCGGCCGCGCCGCTCCAGCCAGGTGCGGATCAGCTCCAGCCGGCCGTCCAGGAGGGCGTCGCCCGTGGGGCTGGTGTCGGCCGCCTCCAGCTCCTTGCCGACGATCGTGAACCGCCCGGCGAGGACCAGTTCGAGGAGGATGCCGCCCGCGACGGCCCACCCGGCGGCCTGCCGCTTCTTCGCCGTCCCGGACTCGTCGTCCAGCGACAGCAGCATGACCTCTTCCGCCAGCGTGATGTTCATGAACGTCCCCCCGTAGTTCCTACGAGGAAGACGATCGGCGTACCCCGGTGGTTCCCCGGTCCCTCACAGCCGCAGGACCACCAGGCCGTCCCGCGCCGGCAGCGTGCCCGGCGCGACCTCGGTGAAGGTGTGGGGGAGGGCCAGGCGCGGGTGGTCGGGGTCCGGCGGGGCGTCGGCGGCCTCGAAGAGGTAGGCCGCCGCCGCCGAGGGATCGCTGACCAGGTGCGGCCCCTCCTGCGTGGTGACGCGCGTCAGCGGCGTCCGGAAGAGGCGGCCCAACCGGCGCAGGGTCTCCGGGGTGCCGCCGGTCGGGACCCCGGTCGTGGTCGCGGCCCGGACCCCGGCCGGCCCGACGGCCCGGGCGGCCGTCGGGGGGGCGGCCGGCGCGTCCGGCGGGATCGCGCCCGACAACAGCAGCGCCAGCAGCACCGGGACCGCCTTGCGGCGCAGGGCCTCCGTCGCCGAGTGCAGCCGGTGGGCGTGCGCGGCGGGCAGGGACAGCGCCAGGCTCCCCGCCGCGCCGCCGGTGGCGATCGGCACCGCCGAACAGACCACGCCGGGCGCGTACTCGTGCAGGTCGAAGACGGGCGCGCCCGGGGCGACCGCGTCCAGGGCGTTGAACAGGACCCGGCTGTCGGTGATCGTGCGCGGCGTGAGCCGGGCCGGTCGGTGACGGGCGACGTGGTCGGCCCGGCCGTCCCGGTCGAGCTGTGTCAACAGGCACTTGCCGACCGCGCTGGCGTGCGCGGCGGCCCGGAAGTCCACCCACTCCCGCACCGGCGGGGTCCCCGGCCCGTCGGCCATCTGCGTGATGCGGACCTCGCCGTCCGCGTACCGGCTCAGGTAGACGGCGGCGCCCGCGCTGTCGCGCGCCAGCGCCAGGGTGCGCTGGAGCTGCCCCGCCAGGCCCAGGCCGCCCGGGGCCGCGAGCCGGTCCAGGGCCGGGCCGGGCGCGTACACGCCGACCCCGGTCCGCCGCGCGTACTCCTCCTCGCACAGCATCGTCAGGATCGGCCGCAGCGCCGCCTCGCCCAGCCCCGACCTGCGGGCCAGCCGGTCGGTGCGCACCCCCAGCGGGTGCCGCTCCAGTACCTGGACGACGTCCAGCGCGCGCCGCGCCTGCGCCAGGGCGCCGCCCGTGTCGACCGGGCGCGCGGGGCCCCGGGGCGGGGGCACCGGCGCGGGGCGGCGGCGCGGCGGGAAGACGGCGCCGGGCCGGGGGCCGGGCGTCGGGGGCGGGGGCGGCGGCAGGAACGCGTCCAGCACCAGGGGCAGCCCCGGCCTCGGCATCGGCACCGGGCCCAGGTCGGGGTCGTCGTGCTGGTCGACGTAGCGCAGGACGGCCGCCTGCGCGCACAGCCGGACCTCGCGCAGCTCGCGGCGCCCGCTCGGGCGAAATCCCCGGCGGCCCAGCTCGCGCGCCCACACCCGGGCGTCGTGGTGTTCGCCGCGTCGGGAGTGGTCGAGGAAGAGGCAGTACGCGGCCTGCGCGGTGTGGGGGCTGCCCGATCCGGCGGCGAACTGCCACCAGAAGCGGGACCCCTCCCGCATGCCCGCCAGGTGCAGCAGGCAGCCGAAGACGACCGCCCCGGGCAGGTCGCACTGCCCGCTGTCGAGGAAGCGGTCGAGGTCGCCGCGGGCGCGGGCGTCGCAGACCACGGCGAGGCAGGCCGCCTTGAGGTCGCGCCGGGCCCGCTCGGAGTCGAGCGGGGTGTCGCGGGCGGGATCGCTCCATCCGAAGGGCCGGCGCCGGCCGCCTCGTCCGACGGGGGCGGCCGGGCCGGGGGCGCGCGGGACGCGCAGCAACCGGGCCTCGGCCGCGCCGAGGTCGTAGTGGGGGTAGCGGTCGCGCACGACCGCCCGCTCCAGGAACTCGGCGAGCGGCCGCCGACCCCGGGCGCCGTCGCCCCGGCCGTCGCGGTCGTGGTCCTCGCGGCCCCTCATGATTCGGCGGACGCGTCGAGCAGCCGGGCCAGGCGCCGGTGCGCCTGGCCGAGCTGGGAACGGACGGTGGCCTCGTCGACGCCCATCACGGCGGCGGCCTCTCCGGGGGTGCACTGGAGCCCGTAGCGCAGCATCACCGTGTCCCGCTGCCGTTCCGCGAGACGGGCGACGGCGGAGTAGAAGCGGATGGCGTCGGTGAGGACCTCGTAGCGGTCGGACGCGGAAGGCCCGGCGGAACCCGACGGGTCGGCGGGGTCGGTGGGATCAGGGGTGTCGGGGCCGCCGGAGTGGACCTCCTTGAGGGCGGCCTCGAAGGCGCTGATGTCCATCGGCTCGGGTGGTCGGCGGCGCGGGTCGCGCTGTCGTTGCCCGTCGACGATGCGCTGCTTGAGCACGGTCCAGGCGTAGGCGTCGAGCCGGTCCATGTGCAGCATGCGGAGCCATTCGTTCATGATCGAGTCGAACGCGGCGTCCACGGCGTCCTCCGCGGCCGCGTCCGAGCCCAGCTGAAGGTACGCGAAGCGCATGTACGCGGGACGCCGGTTGGCGTGGAAGGCCCAGTACGACAGGCGCGCGGTCGGATCCCACTGACTCATGGGCGTCGGCTGCCGCCGTCGGCTGGGCAGGCCCACGGCCCCACCGGACTCCTCCGGTCCGCCATCGTTCACCGTTCCCCACCTCATCCCCTGTGCGCGGCCCATCAGACCAGCGCCGGCGCGTTCCGGGGGCGCGGAGCGGCAAGATGGAGGATTACGGCCGTCGATGATCGAGTGGTGATCGGGAACGATCGGGACGCGTTTCAGCGGGCACGGACGCATATGCCCTGTCGGTGGGGGCGCACGGTGCAAGTGCGCCGGGGAGACCGGCGGGGCGTGTGACCATCCCACGAATCACTCGTTTGACGGGCCGTGGCTTCCTCACAACGCCCCGGCTCCACGCCGCAGACGCCCCCCGGTCCCTCCCCGCGGCCACCGCGCGCGCGGAGCGCGGTCGAGCACGCCGAGGCCGTCCTCGTCGAGCACTACCCCCGGCTCGTGCGACTGGCCTACGTGACCCTCCCCGACTCCCTCACCCGGCACGACCGGATCCTCCTCGCGCACCGCGCCGTCCAGCGCGCCCTGCCCCGCGCCGCCGCCGTCCGGGCCGCGCCGGCCGGCCCCGGCGGCCCGGGCGGGCCGCTGGAGGAGGTGCGGGTCCGCGTCCTGCGCGCCGCCCTCGCCCCCGGCGGCCGCACCCGACTGCCGCCGCTGCGCCTCATCCGGCCGTGCACCCCTCCCTACGTGTGGGGGCTGCGCATGTGGCCCCCGGCGGGCGGGATCGACGAGGCGGCCCGCCTGGTGGGCGGGGCGCCCGGCCCGGTCCGGGCGGCCTTCGCCCTGCACCGCCTGGAGGGGCTCCCCGAGGAGGCGGCGGTACGGCTCCTCGCCGCGGCCGGAGCCGGCGACCCCGAGGACGCCGTGCGCGAGGCCCGCGCCCTGCCCGTCGGCGAAACGCTCCTGCGGGAGCTGCGCAACCCCGCCCACGACGCCAGCGTGGTCAGCGCCCGCCCCACCGACCTGCTGCGCCGCCGCCGCAGGGTCCGCGCCGGCTGGGCCGCCCTGACCGCGTTCGCCCTGGCCTGCGCCGTCCTCACCGCCGACGGGTCGGCGCCGCGCACCGAGACGACCCCCGCCGCCGGGCCGGTCGCCGCCCGGGCGCTGGATCCCGCCCGGCTGGTCCGCGTACCCGCCGAGGCCTGGGCCGACACCGCCCGCGTGGACTTCACCGCCTGGCCCGCCCGGGGCGCGCGCACCGCGGACCGGGCCCTGCTCGCCCGCGCCCTGGGCGCCTGGGCCGCCCGGCCCGGATCGGTGAGCGTCACCACCGCCCCCGGCACCGCCGCCGACCCGCCCGCGCACTCCCCGCGGCTGTTGTACGCCGGGGACGTGCCCGGACCGGACGCGGGCGGCGCGCGCGCCGTGGTGGTGCTGCTCGACGGCGACCGGATCGCACGCTACGCCGAGGCCGCGGGCGGCCCGCGCGCACGCACCCTGGACCTCGCCCGCACGGACGAGGCCGGGGTCACCACGGCCGCCGCCCTGACCCTGACCCGGGACGAGCCGGGCGGCTCCGCGCGCTACCTGCTCGCCCCGTGGATCGCCGGCGCCGGCGTCCGCGACCTGCTGCGCGCCGGGGACGCGGCCCACCCCCTGACGGTGGGCGCCGACGGGGTCACGCCCCCGGTGGAGGTGCCGCGGGGCGACGGCCCGTGCACCGCGTGGCCCGCGCTGGAACTGACCTCCTCCGCCCGCATCGTCGAGAAGCACGCCTTCGTCCTCGCCGACCTGGGCGGGCTCACCCCCGTCCACCTCACCCACACCCCCCTGCCCGACGGACCCGGGGCCGTGCCGGCCCGCCAACCCCGCGAGGCGACCGGCCCGGCCGCGCGCGCCGACTGGGCGCCCGTCGTCTGCGGGCTGCGGGAACTGCGCGGCGGTGCGACCCGGGCCGTCAACCTCTGGGCCTTCGCCGAGACCGAACTCCCCGACGGCGCCGGCCGCGCCCGCTGGACCTGCACCCGCGCCTCCGGCTGGGCCGGGCCCGGCGACGTGCTCGTCCAACTGCGCCCGCCCGCCGGACCCCCGCTGGACGTCGCCCGTGCCCGGTCCACCGCCGCCTGCGGACGCTTCGGGCAGCACCTGCTGGCCGGCACCCGCTGGCGTTCCCCGGCGGGCCGCGCGTACCTGCTGGCCGCCGGGAGCCGCGAGGTCACCGGCATCACCGCGACCGGCGCCGTCCGGGCCGAGGCGGACGGACGCGCCCTGGCCGCCCCCGCCGGACCCGAGGGCGCCCCGGTGACGCTGACGGGCCGGCTCGCGAGCGGCGCCCGGATCACGGCCCTCGACGGCGCGGGCGGCGGCCGGGACTGATGCCGCGGCGACCCCCGCCGGCGGTCGGGGAGACCGGTCCGCGAGACCGGTCCGCCGCTGGTCCGCCGCCGGTCCGGCACCGGTCCGGCGGCGCCTTCGGGCGGCTGTAGCATGGGCCCATTGCGAGGGCCGTGACGGAGAGGTCACAGCCCTCGCTCGTTTTTGCGCCATGTCCACCCACAGAAATGCGGGCGCGTGCCGTTTCGACGGTTCGATACGATGAACCGCGTCACAGTCCGTCACAGACGGCCCGGTACCGCACGCTTTCGCACTCAGTGACCGTCGTCACGCACAAATGAAATGGAGCATCCGAGGATGGCTCGACACCTGATCACCAGCGCGCTTCCGTACATCAACGGGATCAAGCACCTGGGCAACATGGTCGGGTCGATGCTTCCGGCGGATGTGTACTCCCGGTACCTCCGCCAGCGCGGCCACGACGTCCTGTACATCTGCGCCACCGACGAGCACGGCACCCCCGCCGAGCTCGCCGCCAAGGAGGCCGGCATCTCGGTCGCCGACTTCTGCGCGCAGGCCCACGATGCCCAGAAGGCCGTCTACGACGGCTTCGAGCTGTCCTTCGACTACTTCGGTCGCAGCTCCTCCGCGCAGAACGCCGAGATCACCCAGCACTTCGCGCGCCGCCTCCAGGAGAACGGCTTCATCGAGGAGCGCGCGATCCGGCAGGTCTACTCGCCCGCCGACGGTCGCTTCCTCCCGGACCGCTACGTCGAGGGCACCTGCCCGCACTGCGGTTACGACAAGGCCCGCGGCGACCAGTGCGAGAACTGCACCCGCGTCCTGGACCCCACGGACCTGATCGAGCCCCGCTCGGCCATCTCCGGCTCCACCGAGCTGGAGGTCCGCGAGACCAAGCACCTCTTCCTCCTCCAGTCCAAGCTCCAGGTCGAGGTCGAGGCCTGGGTCGCCGAGCACGAGGAGGAGTGGCCGCAGCTGGCGTCCTCCATCGCCCGCAAGTGGCTGACCGAGGGCCTGCACGACCGCGCCATCACCCGTGACCTCGACTGGGGCGTCCCCGTCCCGGCCGACACGTGGCCCGAGCTGGCCGCCGAGGGCAAGGTCTTCTACGTCTGGTTCGACGCCCCGATCGAGTACATCGCCTCCACCAAGGAGTGGTCGGACGCCGACCCGGCGAACCGCGACTACAAGTCCTGGTGGTACGAGGCCGAGGACGTCCGCTACACCCAGTTCATGGCCAAGGACAACGTCCCGTTCCACACGGTGATGTTCCCGGCCACCGAGCTCGGCACCCGTGAGCCGTGGAAGATGGTCGACTACGTCAAGGCCTTCAACTGGCTGACGTACTACGGCGGCAAGTTCTCCACCTCGCAGAAGCGCGGCGTCTTCACCGACCAGGCCCTGGAGATCCTCCCGGCCGACTTCTGGCGCTACTTCCTCATCGCGAACGCGCCCGAGTCCGACGACTCCTCGTTCACGTGGGAGCACTTCACCGCCACGGTCAACAAGGACCTCGGCGGCACCCTCGGCAACTTCGTCAACCGCGTACTGACCTTCTCCCGCAAGAAGTTCGGCGACGAGGTTCCCGCCGGCAGCCCCGCCGGCGAGGTCGAGGCCAAGCTGGGCGAGCAGATCGCCGAGCTGCTGGCCGAGTACGAGGGCCACATGGAGTCCCTCCAGTACCGCAAGGCCGCCGCCGCGCTGCGCGCCCTGTGGTCCGCCGGAAACGCCTACCTCGACGAGAAGGCCCCCTGGCTGGAGGTCAAGACCGACCTGGAGGGCGCGGCGCTGACCCTGCGCACCGCGATGAACCTCATCCACCTCTACTCGGTGGTCTCCGAGCCCTTCATCCCGGCCTCGGCGCGCGTCATGCGCTCCTCGTTCGCGCTCGCCGACGACACGGCGACGTGGGTGTCCCCGGAGCAGGCGAAGGCGCTGGACGCCGTTCCGGCCGGTACCCCGTTCACCGTCCCGCCGGTGCTCTTCGCGCGGATCACCGAGGAGGACCTGGAGTCCTACCGCGAGCGCTTCGGCGGCGACCCGGAGGCCCAGGCCTGAGTCGTACGGTCCGAAGGGGCGCGACCCGCGGGGTCGCGCCCCTTCGGCGTTCCCCGCCCCTTCCGGCGTTCCCCGCCCCTTCGGCGCTCCGGGCGGCGGCGGGGGTAGGGAAAACCCGACCACGAAGGCTCCACCTGGGCGTGCAGACCCGGTGGGCCCGCGCGGCTGGAATGGGGGCATGACCCCTCCTCCCGTCGTCCGCCGCGCCGGCGGCTGGCTGCTCGCCGCCGTCTGGGCCCTGTCGTTCCCGCTGTTCTCCTCCCTGGGCCCGCATCGGCTGTGGGGCTGGTGCGCGGCCACCGGCTACCTCGCCGCCGCGGGCGCCGCCGCCCTCGGACGCCGCCGCGCCGCGCTCGGCGCGGCCCTGGTGGGAGCCGTCGCCGTACCCCTGCTCTACCTGGTCCTGACCGGGCAGGGCCAGTCCGAGGTGGCGGTGATCGAACGCTCCGGACGGCTCCTGCTCGACTCCGGACGCCTCTACGTGGACGGGCCGACCCGGGTCGAGGACTACACCCCCTACCTCCCCGCCACCGCCCTCCTCGGCCTCCCGCGCGCCCTGCTCGACGGCGCCTTCGGCCCGGGCGGGGAGTGGGCGGTGCGGCTGTCGGGCGACGCCCGGCTCTGGTGCGCGGCCGCCCTGTTCGGCTGCCTCGCGGCCGGTCGCCGGCTGCTGGGCTCCGCCCCCTCCCCGCTGCTCCCGCTCCTCGTGGCCTCGCCGGTGGTGGCGATGCCGCTCGTGGTGAGCGGGGTGGACCTGCCGCTGGCGGGCCTGTGCTGCCTGGCGCTCGCGGCGGCCGTGTCCGGGCGGCCGGTGGTCGCCGGGGCGGCCCTCGCGGTGGCCTGCGGGCTCAAGTGGACGGCGCTGCCTGCCGTCGCGGTCGTCCTCGCCGTCCTCGCCGCCGGACGGGGCCCGCGGGCCGCCCTGCGCTGCGCCGGGACGGCGGCCCTCGGCACGGCCGTCCTGGTGGCGCCGGCGGTGCTGCTCCAGCCGGCGGAGCTGTGGCGGCAGGTGTTCGCCTTCCCCACCGGGCGGGCCGAGGTCGCGACCCCGGCGGGCAGCCCGCTGCCGGGGCACCTGCTGGCCGGACTCGGGCCGTGGGGCTGGCACCTGACGGTGGGGCTGCTCGTGGCGGGCGGCCTGGCGGTGGCCCTCTCCCTGGTGGTGCGGCCGCCGCGCACCCTCGTGGCGGCGGCCGACCGCCTGGCGTTCGGCCTCACCCTGGCCTTCCTGCTGGCCCCGGCCGGGCGCTTCGGCTACCTGGCGCTGCCGCTCCTGCTGGTGGTCTGGGCGCGGTCGGCGACGGTCCCCGGGACCTCCCGCGTGGTCGCCGGCTCCGCGGGGCGCGGCGCCCGCGGCGCGGCCGTGCCGCACCGCGCGAACCCGGCGTAGGACGGGGCGTCGGGTCAGGGCCCGGTGCCCCGCAGGTGGGCCAGGACCGCCAGGACGCGCCGGTTGCCCTCGGTCGGGTCCAGGTCCAGCTTCGTGAAGATGCTGCTCGCGTGCTTGACGACGGAGGCCTCGGTGATGAAAAGCCGCGCGGCGAGCGCCTGGTTGTTGAGGCCCTCGGCCATCAGGGCGAGCACCTCGCGCTCGCGCGGCGTCAGCCGGGCCAGGGGCCGGTCCGCCGCCCGGGGGGCGAGCAGGACCCGCACCACCTCCGGGTCGATGACCGTTCCGCCCTCGTGGACCCGGCGCAGGGCGTCGAGGAACTCCGTCACGTCGCCGACCCGGTCCTTGAGCAGGTAGCCCAGGCCGGCCGCCGAGGCACCGGTGAACAACTGGGTCGCGTACGCGGTGGCCACGTACTGCGAGAGCACCAGGACCGGCAGGGAGGGGTCCCCGGCGCGCAGTTCGAGCGCGGCCCGCAGGCCCTCGTCGCGCAGCCCCGGCGGCATCCGTACGTCGGTGACCACCACGTCGGGCCGCTCGGCCGCGACCGCCCGCACCAGGCCCGGGGCGTCGCCGACGGCGGCGAGGACCCGGTGGCCGCCGAGGGTCAGCAGTTCCGACAGTCCGGCCCGCAGCAGGACGGAGTCCTCGGCGATGATCACCCGGAGCACGGGACCTCCACCCGGAGTTCGGTGGGCCCGCCCACCGGACTGGACACCATCAGCCTGCCCTCCAACATCGCCACCCTGTCCGCGAGACCCGCCAGGCCCGCTCCCGCGCCGGGGTCCGCCCCGCCGCGGCCGTCGTCGGTGACGGTCAGGACGAGCCGGCCACCCTCGACCCTACCGGCGACGGCGACGTGCTCCGCGCCGCTGTGCTTGGCGGCGTTGGCGAGGGCCTCCGTGACGGTGAAGTAGGCGGTGACCTCGACCCGTTCCGCCAGGCGGGGCACGTCGAGGTCCACCTCGACCGGCACGGGATGGCGCAGCGCGACCTCCGTCACGGCGGCGGAGAGCCCGTGGTCGGTCAGGACCTGGGGGTGGATGCCCCGTACGAGGTCGCGGAGTTGCTCCAGTGCCCGCCTGGCCTCGGCGCGACCCCGGTTGACCAGTGCCACGGCCTCGGCCGTGTCCTGCGTCGCGGGGGCCGCCCGCAGCCGCATCTCCGCGAGCCCCAACGTCATCCCGAGGGCGACCAGTTGCTGCTGCGCGCCGTCGTGGAGGTCCCGTTCGATGCGCCGGCGTTCCGCCTCGAAGGCGTCGAGGAGGCGGACCCGCGAGCGCGTCAGTTCCAGGACCCGCTCGTCCTCCTCGCGCGGCCCGAGCAGCAGCCGGGCGGCCTTCACCTGCGCTCCGGCGACGAGCGCGCCCGCGTACGCCGTCACGGCCAGGGCGAGCAGACCGACGGCCGTGCCGCCCAGGGCCTCCAGCGGTCCGGCCACGGCCCGGCCGGGTATCAGCATCACCGGTTCCGGGGCGAGCGCCCACACGACGACCGGGGACACGACGAGCGTCACGGAGAAGGCCAGCAGGACGAGCACGCCGAAGCCGGCGGGCGCGAACACCACCCCGAGCAGGGCGGCGTGGCCGAACTCCCGCCAGGTGGCCCGCTCCCGCAGCCTGGTCCGCAGCCAGGCGGCGGCGCCGGCCCCGGCGAGCGAGGTGTGCGGGTCGGGCACCGGCAGGGGGTCCATCCAGCGCAGTCGGCGTCGTTCCAGCTCCCCGAGCGGCACCGCGCCCGCCAGGGCGGCCACCAGGAGCAGCAGCCCGATCCCGACCACGGCCAGCAGCAGCCCGAGCCCGACGAGCAGCGCCAGCGCGACCAGGACCGCGCAGCCGAGCGCGAACCCGCTCCCGAGGTACGCCCAGCACCGCCAGGGCCACCACGAGAGCAGGAACCGGCGCGGACTCCGCAGCAGCGCCCACACGGCCACGGGGGATGGCGCGCGCGGGTCGGCGCCGGCGCCCACGGCCGTACCCGTATCCGTACCCGTACCCGTACCCGTACCCGTACCCGTCCCCGGTTTCCCGTCCGGCTTCCCGTCCATGTCCACGCCCCCTTCGGCCGAACCGTCAGCCTACGGGGGCGGGCGCCCGACGGGCGCCGCGTCACATCGCGGCGCCCAGGACGAGGAAGCCGCAGATCAGCACGGCCAGGATGGCCAACAGCGGCCAGATGAAACGCAGGTACTTGTCGTACCCGACCTTCGCGAGGGCGACGCCGCCGATGACCACGGCCGAGGTCGGGACCCACAGGTTCATCCAGCCGCTGGCGGACTGCCAGGCCGTCACCACCACCGCGCGGGAGACCCCCGCGAAGTCGGCCAACGGGGCCAGGATGGGCATGGCGAGGGTGGCGTGGCCGGAGGTGGAGGGGATCAGGAAGGCCAGGGGCAGGTTGACCAGGAAGACGATCACCGCGAACAGCCCGGCCGAAGTGCCGCTCACCACGCCCTCGATGGAGTGCAGCACGGTGTCCGTGATCTTCGAGTTGTTCATGATGACGGTGACCCCGCGGGCCAACATGATGACCAGCGCCGGGGAGATGAAGTCGGCGGCCCCCTGGACGATCGTCGCGCTGGTCTTCGCCTCGCCCATCCGGGCCACGGCGCCGACCAGGACCGCGGCGCACAGAAAGAGGGCCGACAGCTGGGGGAAGGACCAGTCCAGCTCCCAGCCGTAGGGGGTCGCGTCGGCCCGGCCGGTGAGGGCGCTCGACCAGGGCACCACCGAGAAGATCATGAAGGCGAAGACCAGCACCAGCAGGAGGAGCACGGTCTTGTGCAGGCGGGTCAGCACCGGCGGTTCGTCCGAGTCGGCGGCGGCCTTCTCCATCCGGTCGCCGGGCAGGAACCCGCACAGGGACTTCGACGGATCCCGCCGTACGCGGTGCGCGTAGCGGATCACGTAGAGGACCGTGACGGCCGTGAGGACCACCCACATGGCGAAGCGCAGCACGATCCCGTCGCCCAGCGAGATGTCGGCGGCGGAGGAGGCCACGCCCGTCGCGAACGGGTTCACGGTGGAGCAGAGCACACCGACGCCGGCGCCCAGGATGGCGGCGCCGACGGCGACGAGCCGGTCGTACCCCAGCGCCAGCATCATCGGCACCAACAGGCCGTAGAAGCCGAGGGTCTCCTCCGCGAAGCCCTCCACGGTGCCGAGGACGGAGAAGACCACCATCACGGCGGCGATCAGCAGCGCGCCGCGGTCGCGCAGGCGGTGGGCGAGGAGGGCGATGCCCCGGTCGAGGGCGCCGGTGGCGAACACGACGGTGATGAACGCGCCGATCGCCAGGACGAACAGGAACACGCCCGCGGCGCCGTACAGGTCTCCGGTCAGGCTCGGGCCGACCTCGCGGGTGGCGGGGTCCTGGATGCCGTACAGGCCGTTGACGGGGGCCAGGAAGAGGTCGTTCAGGCGGTCGGTGAAGCTCTGGGTGTCGTCGACCCGGTGGTAGGTGCCCGAGAGCGGGGCGCCCCCGTCGTTGCGCTCGTACTCGCCGGCCGGGACCAGGAAGGCCAGCAGCCAGATCGCGAGGGTGACCAGGGCCAGGATGGTGAGGGCGCTGGGGAAGCGCATGGCCCTGGGGGCGGCGGGCCCGGGGTCCGGCGGCGGCGCGGCCGGGGCGGGCGGCCCGGGCGGGCGGGGTGCGTCCGGGGTGCCTCGGCCGTCCGTGTCCACGCGCCACCGTCCCTTCGGTGCTGCCGAGCTGCGGGTACGTCCTCCTTCCGATCATCGGGCGGCCCGGGGCGCGCCGTCGTGACGGGATGGGCCGGGAGGGTGAGGGCGAGGACGGCGGCGCCCCGGGGGAGGTCCGGCGCTGCTCCGGCGCGGTCCGGCGCGGTCCGGCGCGGTCCGGCGCGGTCCGGCGCGGTCCGGCGCGGACCGGTCGGGCGGGGCCGGCCGTTCGAAGGCGTCCCCCGGACAGGGACACCGACCCGTCCGCCGCGTGTCGAAGCGCCGACTTGATCGTTTCTTCGGCAGTGACCCTCGTACCGGGCGCCGAATCGGGAGGACCGCGGTGACGGCTTGGCAGTACTACGCCGCGGCGGGGCTGGTGGCGGCCTCGTGCCCCCTCCACGGCCACGTCGCGGTCGCCGGGGACGGCCACGGCCGCGGGGCGCGGGTCGACGTCTGCGTCCCGGGCGGCCCGCCGAGGCCCCCCGCCGTGCTCCCCGGCCCCGCCCCCCGACCGCAGGGCCCCCGCCCCCACGTCCCCGGGTCCGCCGTACCGCGCCCCGGGGCGCCGTCGGTACGGGTGACCCTGCCCGGCGAGCCGCGCCCGACCACGAGCCACCCGGGGCTGGCCCCCGTCCCGCCGCCGGCGCCGGAACCCGCGCCCCCGGTACCGGGGGACGATCCGAAGCCCGCGCCGGCCGAACCGACCGCGCCGGCCGCCGAGGACCCGCCGGAGCCCGCCGCGGCGCGGGCCCCGGCCCCGCCCGCGGTCGCGGCCGGCGCCGCGTTCACGAGCGCGTTCCACGTGCGCCCGTACCGCTCCGTGGCCCTGGCCCGACGGGGCCCGGACGGCATGGGCACCATGATGCTGATGGTGGTCGTCGCCACCCCGGCCGTGCTCGCCGCCGCCGCGCTGCGCCCCCGCTCCAAGGGCCGTGGCGCCGGCGCCACGGCCCGCTGACGCCCCCACCGACCCACGAACGGGAGACCCCTCGTGTCCGAATGGCTGGTCCTGGCCATCGCCATGGTGCTCGTCTGCGCCGCCGTCCTCACCATGACGACCATCCGGCACCGCCGGGTCGCGGCCGACGAGGACACCAGCGAAACCCCCGACGTCATCGAGTACATGATGATGATGGTCGGCGTGGTCTACGCGATCGTCCTGGGCCTGGCCATCGCGGGCGTGTGGGAGGCCCGCGGCGCCGCCGAGGACAGCGTGCGCCGCGAGGCGCAGTCGCTGTACGAGGTCAGCCAGCGCGCCGACGTCTACCCGGCCGTCGTCCGCGACCGCATCCGCGGCGAGGTCGACGCGTACGTCGCCCACACCGTGGCGGTGGACTGGCCGCGGATGGCCGACGGCGAGGACGCCTCCGCCGAGGGCGCGCGCCTGCTCGGCAAGCTGCGTACGGACCTCACCCACCAGACGCCCGCGACCGAACTCCAGGCGCAGGCCTACCAGCCGCTCCTCGACCACATCGCGGCCGCGGACGACGCCCGGCACTCGCGTACCCAGAGCGACGAGACCACGCTGCCGGAGGTGATCTGGGTCGGGCTCGTGGTCGGCGGCATCGTCACGATCGGGCTCATCTTCACCCTGCAGATCCGCCGGTCCGGGCGGGAGCTGCTGCTCGCGGGGCTGTTCAGCGCCCTGATCGTGTTCCTGCTGTTCATGGTGTGGAGCTTCGACGCGCCGTACGGGCGGGACGGGGTCGACTCGGCGGGTCCCTTCCAGGACCTCTTCCCGAAGACGTCGGTCACGGCCTCCCGCTGAGGGCCGGCCCGTCCGCGGGCGCGGATCGGCACGTCCACGGGGGCGGATCGGCCCTTCCGCCGGCGGCGGGTGGGCTCAGCCGTCGGCGGTGGTGGCCCGGCGCCGGGTCGCCGCCACCACCGGCGAGTGCCGCAGCGCGTGCGAGATGCGGACGAGGTCACGGGGCCCGTCCGCCATGATGAGCACCCGTTCCCCCTCGCCGGGGTCCTCCGCCGCCGTCCCCTCCGGGTCGGCGGCGCTCGTGCGTACGGCGGCCGCCACCATCGCGGCGTCGGCGACGGCGCGGGCGGTCTCCTCGTCGGCGCCGTGGGCGAGGGCCTCCTCGTAGGCGGCGTCCCGGTGCCGGCGGTCGAAGCAGGGACCCAGGCGCAGGAACCCGTCGTGGATGTCGGACTCCCGCTGGATCACCCGGATCTCGGCCGGGGACCACCAGGACATCCGCACCCCCGGGGTACCGGCCGGGGCGGTGCTCTGGACCTCGTGCCAGAGCGTGCCGAGCCGGCGGTACGTCGACCAGGTCTGCCAACTGTCCGAGGTGCGCTGGCACACCAGCGGCAGGACGAAGCCCACGGCGCTGATGAGGGCGCCGGCGGAGGCCAGCGGCGGGGCGACGTAGGTGCTCAGGTCGTCGAGGTTGTGGCCCAGCCAGCGGGCGACTACCGCCGACATCTTCGTGGCGTCGTAGGTCAGGCTGAAGGCGTAGCCCGCCACGATGATCACCAGGCCGCCGCGCAGCCAGCCGCGGACCTGGAGCGACCAGCGCCAGCACATCGCGACCATCGTCATGGCCGCCACGTTGTGCGCCAGCAGGTAGGCGGCGATCATCACGCGGATGTACGGGGTGTTCGCGTAGAAGGTGTCGAAGTCGCGCAGCCGCTGCTCCGGGGCGTCGCCCAGGGCGAACAACACCATGATGGCGACGACGACGGTGGCGTAGCCCGAGATCCAGCGGCGCGAGGTGGCCCGGATCTCCTCGGCCGGACCGCCACGCCAGTTGAACATGAGCACCAGGCAGGAGGCGCTGAAGGCGGTCATCAGGCAGTACACGAGCGGGGCGGAGAAGTTGGGGATGCCCGTCCACTCGTTGACGGCGTCGATGGTGGGCGGGGCGGCGAAGGTGAAGACCGCCCCGGCCAGGGTCAGCAGGACACAGACCGACCGCAGGAGCGGGTCGCGCCAGTTGTTGCGCAGGGCCGGCAGCTTGAAGACGAGCGCGATCGCCATCGCCGCCGCCGGAATGTAGTAGTCCTGTCCTTTCAACGGTCGTTCCTGTGCCCCCGGTAGCCGAGGGAGGTCTCGATGCGGCCGGCCAGCTCGTCGCGGTGGGCCGGGGCCCGGTGCGCGGCGGAACCGGCCAACCAGGTGCGACAGCGGCTGCCGAGCAGCAGGCCGAAGGTCTCGGCCTCGGTCTCCTCCCGGACGTCGGCGCGGGTGCGCGCGGCGACGCTGCGGACCGTCTCGCCGATGTCCACCCCGTCCGTCAGCAGCCGGGCGGCGACGGCGGCGCCGTCGACGTGGTGGCTGCAGTGGCCGGCCTTCATGTGCCACAGCTCGTGCCCGAGGATCACCAACTGGTGGTCCGGCGCGGTGCGCTCCTCGATGACCACCAGATCGCGGTCCGCCATGTCGAGCCACAGCCCACTGGCCGTCCCCTGGGGGAAGGAAGCCATCCGGAACTCCACCGGGCGCCCGCGATGCCGGCTCATGCCCTCGCAGAGGGCGGCGTAGAGGTCCACGGGTTCCACGGGGGCGGCCAGCTTGATGCCGGCCACCAGCTCCGCGCACAACCGGCGCTGCGCTCTGCCTATGCTCACCGTTCTCCCCGTCGGCGCGGATCCGGATCAGGACTCAAGGATCAGATCCAGACTTTCGACTGGGTCATGATTCGTTCGGTTTGACGCTTTCGAGAAGCATGTCCAGCCATTCGGTCACCTTGTCCCGGTGCTTGTCGCTGGGCAGTTGCGCGGCCCGCCAGGCGATGCCCCGTACGCCGTGGTTCTGCAGGAGTCTTGCCAGCGGATCGCCCGCCGAAGCGGCCTCGGCCGGTACGGTCTGGCGTTCGTGTTTCGCGAAGTCCTGGAGCAGCTGCTGCTCGGTCCGCTGGAGCGCGTCGGTCAGGGCGTCGGCGTCGTGGGCGGTGAGGAAGCCGGCGTGGACCCCGAAGAAGCGCTGGATGGCGTCACAGTGTTCCATGGTGGGGCGGCGGTCGCCGTTGATCAGGGCGCCGGCCTGCTGGCGCGACATCCCGGCGCCGTCCGCGATCTCCTGCTGCGTGTAGCGGCGCCCGTTGGATTTGACCCGGGTGCGGCGGAGCAGGTCGAGGCGCTGGAGGAAGCGCGCCTGGAGGTCGGGTTCGCCGGCCCGTCGGCCGTCGAGCAGGGTTTTGATCACGTCCGTCGGGACCCCGGAGGCCTCGGAGAGCCGGCGCAGGTCGAAGACCTGGTTCACGTCACGGCCCATTTTGTTCGCGAGTTCGGCGACCCGCGTGACGGTCGCTGCCAGGGGCGCGTTGGCCACCGCGACGGGAGCCGGGAAGCCGTCTGTCACCAGTGGTTCTCCTAGATCGCGCGAGGTCAGTGGGCACGTGGTCGGCCTCAGGGAATCTATCCGGTCTGCCTCGGGAGAGCCAGAACTTGCCACAGCTGTGGCGGGAATGAGCTGTCGCAAGGCTGGAATTGCCACAATAGTTGACACTCGAATGAAGTCGGTAGCAGGATCGCCACACGGAAATGAAGATCCAGACCGTGAGGAGGGGGAGCTCTCGGTGCCACATCTCGCAGCGGTGGGCCAGTCCGATGGCCTCGTCCGAGCCGGTGAGGAGCGCCTGGCGGGCGAGGAGTCCGCGCCCGGCGCGGTGCGGTCGGAGCGGCGCAAGGAGATTTTGCGCCAGCGCCGTGAGGAACTGGGCCTGAGCCAGGAAGACCTCGCCTCAAGGCTGCGCATCAGCGTCCGTGCCTACGGGAACTGGGAGCGCGGACTGGTCAAGGAGTGGACGGACCGCAAGCTGCTCGCCCTGGCCGAGGCCCTGGAGATGAGCGAGCGGCAGTGCTTCTGGCTCTTCCGGGTCATGGTCGACCGCGACCCGCCGCCCACCTGGCGCGCGGCCGAGGAGAACCGTCTGCCCCAGGACCCGGCCCAGCGCGACTACCTGTGCGACTACGCGGCCCTGATGGAGGCCTCGCCCTACCCGACGTTCCTCGTGGACCACCGGTGGGACGTGGCGCTGACCAACTCGGCCTTCGACCGGCTCTTCCAGACGGTGCGCCCGCACCCGACGGCCCTGCCGGACGACAACTTCCTGCGCTTCGTGCTGTTCCACCCGGACGCCGCAGCCGTGCTGGAGGACCACGAACCGGGCTGGTGCGTCCCGCTGTTGGCGCAGTTCGCCGCGGCGCTGGCCGCCGCGCCGGACGACGAGGGGCTGCGGAGCATCCGTCAGGAGGTGGCCCGCGACCCGTTCATGGAGGCGGCCTACCGCTACGGGGTCCCGCACTGGCTGAGCACCCACGGGGAGCAGGCCGCGGAGCGGGACGGCGCCGTGCGGACCGTACGCCACCCCGAGTCCGGTTGGGGCACGGTGCGCTGCCGGCTGGTGGCGGAATCCGGCCACATGTTGGAGGCGATGGGGCTCACGCGGATCACCTTCGTGCTCTCCGCACCGCAGGGAACGCCGACCGGTCCGGTGCGCGACGGCGGCGTCCCGCGGCAGCAGGGACCGCGCCTGCGGGCCGTGCCCTCGCCGGTCGACTGAACGGACGGGGGACACTGGTCCCCTGAAGCGTGTGCCACGGCCCCCGGCGGCCCGGCCCCCGGCGCGGTCCCCGCGTCGCGGCCGGCGGCGGGGGGCGGATGCCACGGTCGGTGCCACGATCCGTGTCACCGCGCGAATGTCACCGATCGTGGCATCGGGCGGGAACCCGGCGCCACCCGACCGGGCGACGGCGGCCACGGCCGGGGAACGCCCCGGCCGGCGGGCCCGGGGCACCGGTCGTGACGGCGAAGGGCGGTAGGGGCGTGCGGTTGACCATCCTCGGCGGGGGCGGATTCCGCGTCCCGCTCGTCTACGGGGCCCTCCTCGGCGACCACGCCGAGGGACGGGTGTCCCACGTGACGCTCTACGACGAGGACCCCGGCCGACTCACGGCCATGGCCCGGGTCCTCGCGGACCAGGCCCGCGCCGCCGGCGTGCCCGACGCCCCCGAGGTCACCGCCACCGGGGACCTGGACGAGGCCCTGCGCGGCGCCGACTTCGTCTTCTCCGCCATCCGCGTCGGCGGCCTGGAGGGACGCGCCACGGACGAGCGCGTCGCCCTGGCCGAGGGGGTGCTGGGCCAGGAGACCGTGGGCGCCGGCGGGATCGCGTACGGGCTGCGGACCGTCCCGGTGGTCCGCGCGCTGGCCCGCCGCATCGCCCGGATCGCCCCCGAGGCCTGGGTCATCAACTTCACCAATCCGGCGGGCGTGGTCACCGAGGCCATGGCCGAGGAACTCGGCGACCGGGTCATCGGCATCTGCGACTCCCCGGTCGGCCTCGGCCGCCGCATCGCCCGCCTGCTCGGCGCCCGGCCCGAGGAGGCCTGGATCGACTACGTCGGCCTCAACCACCTGGGCTGGGTGCGGGGCCTGCGGATCGGCGGGCGCGACGAACTGCCCCGCCTGCTGGCCGATCCCGAGGCCCTGGAGTCCTTCGAGGAGGGCCGCCTCTTCGGGGCCGAGTGGCTGCGCTCCCTGGGCGCCGTCCCGAACGAGTACCTCCACTACTACTACTTCAACCGTGACACCGTACGGGCGTACCAGGAGGTCAAGCAGACCCGCGGCGCCTTCCTGCGCGACCAGCAGCGCGGGTTCTACGCCGAGGCCGGCCGGCCCGGGCAGCCCGCAGGGGCGGCGCTCGCCGCCTGGGACCGGACCCGGGCCGAGCGCGAGGCCACGTACATGGCGGAGAACCGCGAGGTGGCCGGGGTCGGCGAACGCGAGGAGAGCGACCTGGAGTCCGGCGGGTACGAGCGGGTGGCGCTGGCGCTGATGCGGGCCATCGCCCGCGACGAACGGGCCACCCTGATCCTCAACGTCCGCAACCGCGGCACCCTGTCGGTCCTCGACGCGGAGGCGGTGATCGAGGTGCCCTGCCTCGTCGACGCGAACGGCGCCCACCCGGTGGCCGTCGACCCGCTGCCCCTGCACGCCGTCGGCCTGGTGACCTCCGTCAAGGCGGTCGAACGCGAGGTGTTGGCCGCCGCGGCGAGCGGCGCGCGGGCGGACGCCGTCAAGGCCTTCGCCCTGCACCCGCTGGTGGACTCGGTGGCGGTGGCCCGGCGCCTGCTGGACGGGTACGCGGCGCAGCACCCGGGCCTGGCCCACCTGCGCTGATACCGCGCGGCCGTCACCCGCACGGTCCCGTGCCGGATGCGGGGGCGCGGGGGCGCTGTGAGAGTGCGAGATGTGACCACAGCCCCCGCCGTCCCCGCCGCGGCGCCGCCCCTGCCGGACCGGCGGACGCGCAACGTGATCTTCGGGACGATCATGTTGGGCGTGCTGCTGGCCGCCCTCGACCAGACGATCGTGGGCACGGCGCTGCCCACGATCGTGGCCGACCTCGGGGGCGGCGACCACATGTCGTGGGTGGTCACCTCCTACCTGCTCGCCGAGACCGTCGCGACCGTGCTGGTCGGCAAGTTCGGCGACGTCTTCGGCCGCAAGCTCATCTTCCAGATCTCGGCGATCGTCTTCATCACCGGCTCCTTCCTGTGCGGCCTCGCGGGCAACATGACCCTGCTGATCCTGTGGCGGGGCGTGCAGGGCATCGGGGCCGGCGGGCTGATGGTCACCGCCATGGCCCTGATCGCCGACGTGGTGCCGCTGCGCGAGCGGGGCAAGTACCAGGGCGCCATCGGCGCGGTCTTCGGGGTCGCCACCGTCATCGGGCCCCTGCTGGGCGGCCTGTTCACCGACCACCTCACCTGGCGCTGGTGCTTCTACGTCAACGTGCCCATCGCCATCCTCGTGGTCATCGCGGCGGCGCGCACGATCCCGACCGGACGGGCCGAGGGGCGGCCGGTCATCGACTACCTGGGCATCGCGCTGGTGGCGATCGGTTCGAGCGCCCTGATCCTCGCGACGAGCTGGGGCGGCAACGAGTACGCCTGGAACTCCGCCGTGATCATCGGCCTGTTCGTCGTGGGCGTCGTGGCCCTGGGCCTCTTCTGCCTCGCCGAGCTGCGGGCCGTCGAACCGATGCTGCCGATGCGGCTGTTCCGCAACCCGGTCTTCAGCGTCTGCTCGGTGCTGAGCTTCGTCGTGGGCTTCGCGATGCTCGGCGCGATGACCTTCCTGCCGACCTACCTCCAGTACGTGGACGGGGACTCGGCCACCGTCTCCGGTGTCCGGACGCTGCCGATGGTCATCGGCCTCCTGATCGCCTCCGTCTTCAGCGGCAACGTCACCAGCAAGACCGGCCGCTACCGGATCTTCCCCATCGTCGGCTGCGCGGTGATGGGAGCGGGCCTCTACCTGCTGTCGCTGATGGGGCCGGGCACCAACACCTGGCTGGAATCGCTGTACATGTTCGTCCTCGGAGTCGGCATCGGCCTGTGCATGCAGGTGCTCACGATCGCCGTGCAGAACACCGTGGACTACGCCGACCTCGGCACCGCCACCTCCGGCGTGACCTTCTTCCGCACCCTCGGCAGCTCCTTCGGGACCGCCGTCTTCGGCACCATCTACGCCAACACCCTGGCCCCGAGGCTGAAGACGGCCGTCGCCGAGGCCGCCGCGGCCACCGGCCAGGACCCGGCGCGCATCAGCGCGGCGGCGCAGAGCCCGCAGGGCGTGCGCGAACTGCCGCCCGACGCCGCCGCCCCGGTCGTCGCCGCGTACGCCGACACCCTCCAGACGGTGTTCCTGTGGACCGTGCCGGTGGCGGTGGTCGGCTTCGTCGTCGCCCTGTTCCTCAAGCAGGTCCGGCTGCGGGACTCCGCGCGGGCCGCCTCGACCGACATGGGCGACGGGTTCGCCTCGCCGGCCTCGGCCTCCGGGGACTCGGCGAAACTGCTGGAACTCGCCGTCGGCAAACTGGTGCGCACCATGGGCCCCGACACGGCCCGGCAGATCGTCAACGGATCGGACACGCGGCTCGACATCGCCGGCGCGTGGGCGGTCATGCAGGTGGACCTGCTGACCCGGACGGTCGGCCACGCCGCCCTCTCCATGGTGGCCGCCCGACGTTCCGTGCCGCCGGAGGTGCTGCTGCCGGTCTTCGACCGGATGGCGGAGGAGGGGTACCTGACGCGGGAGAACGGCTTCTTCTCGCTCACCCCGGCCGGCCAACGGGAGGCCGACGTCATCTCGGCGGCCTGGGCGCGGTGGCTGGGCGACCGGCTGGAGAAGGACCGGGGACGCCCGCGCAGCGCCGAGCTGCGGGCGGCGGCCGACGCGATCGCCAAGCGGCTGCTGGCGGAGGACCTGCGGGAGGGCCACTTCGCGCCGGTGCGCGCCGGACGGGAGCGGGGGGCGTAGGGGCGTGCGTCGTCAGGTGCGCTGGCGCGTGGTCGGGTAGTCGTACGAGGGCACGCGCGGGAGCGTCGGGAGGTCGGGCCGCCACGTGCGCAGGACGGCCGCCGAGGGCGCGTAGAGCTCCACCGGGATCTCCCGCGGGGCGAACCACCGCCAGAGGGCGATCTTGTGGGGCTCGGTGACGGTGGGCGCGCCCTCGGCGGAGCGGGTGAGCGCGGCGGCCGTCAGGCGGGTCACGCCGGTGGCGGGGGATAGCTGCACGGCCAGCACCTCGACGTCCCGCGGATCCACCCGCAGGGCCGTCTCCTCGGCCAGTTCGCGGGCGGCCGCCCCCTCGAAGCCCTCGCCCGGGTCGACCTTGCCGCCCGGCAGCTCCCAGCGGCCGTCGTGCGCCCGGCCGAGCAGCACCCGGCCGTCGGCGTCGAGCACGATCAGCCCGACGCCGACCACGGCGTTCGGTCGGGGGACGGCCCGCACGGCGGGGCGGGCGGCTTCGGGGGTGTGGTGCACGGTGTGGTCCATGGGGTGTCTGTCCTTCCGGGCGGGCGGGGGCCCGTCCGTCTCTCGGAGCACATCATCGGTCACTCCGGACGCCTCGCGCACCCGTACGAATGCGGGACTGGTGTGCGGGTTTCGGCCACGTCCGCTTCGTGCAGGCTCCGGTTGGTCCGATCGTCGTACGTTCGTCGGTTCAGGGGGTCCGCATGGCGCATGTGCTGATCGTCGGCGGCGGGGTCGCGGGGCTCGCCACCGCGCTGCTGCTCGCCCGGCGGGGACACACGGCCGAGGTGTTCGAACGCGACACCCGCGCCCCCGGCACCGCCCTGGACCGGGACTTCTTCGACTGGCGCCGGACCTCCGTGCCGCAGGCGGCGCAGCCGCACGTCCTGCTCGGCGCCGCCCGCCAGGTGCTCGTCACCGAGCTGCCCGACGTCCACGCCGAGATGCTGCGGCTCGGGGCGCGGGAACGGCACGAGCTGGACTGGTTCGACGTACGGCCCCCCGAGCGGCCGGGCGACGAACGGCTCGTCATGATCCAGGCCCGCCGCATCGTGCTGGAGAGCGCCCTGGCCGGCGCGCTGCGGGCCGAGCCGGGCGTGGTGACGCGCCACGGGGAGCCGGTCACCGGCCTGCTGACGGCGGCCGGGGCCGGGAGCGGGCGCGGTGGGGGAGGCGCGGGGAGAGGCGTCGGGGGCCGGGACGCCGCGGGGCGGGACGGGATCCGGGTGACCGGGGTGACCACGCACGCCGGTGCCTACGGAGGGGACCTCGTCGTGGACGCCGGCGGCCGCAGGGGCGGCTGCGAACACCGGCTGGTGGACGCCGGCTGCCGCCCGTGGAGCGTCGAGCGCCACCGTACGGGGCTCGCGTACTTCTGCCGCTGGTACCGGCTGCCCCCGGGCACGGACGAGGGACCGCGCCGGCCGTGGACCGTCACCGGCGGCGGCTTCGCGGGCTGCGCGGTCTTCCCGGCCGACAACCGGCTCTTCGCCGTCACCCTGTTCCTGCACACCTCGGACCCGACCCGCTCCGCGCTGCGCGACCCCGCCGTCTTCGAGGAGGCCGCCCGCTCCTTCCCGCCGGGCGCCGCCTGGCTGGCGCTGGGCGGCGAACCGCTGTCCGGGGTCCTGGCCACCGCGAGCCTGGACAACCGGTGGAGCACCCTCGCCGACGAACGCGGCCCGGTGGTGAGCGGGCTCGTGCCCGTCGGGGACGCCCTCGCCCACACCAACCCGACCCTGGGCCAGGGCACCTCCCTCGCCCTGTGGGCCGCGCGCCGGGTGGCCCGCACGGCGCACCTGGACCCCGGGTCGACCGAGTTCGCCGCGGGCCACCACGCCTGGGCCGTCCGTACGGTGAAGCCCTGGTTCGACTACCAGGTCGCCGCCGACACGGCCATCGGGGACCGCTTCGCGACCCGGGCCGGCCGGACGGGGACGGGGACGGCGCGGGCGGTGGCCGCGCTCTTCGAGTGCGCCCTGGAGGACCCGGAGGTGATGCGGGCCCGCGCCAAGGTCCGCCACCTGGCCGAACCGCCCGCCCGGGCCTACGCCGACCCCCTCGTCCGCTCCCGGGTGGCCCACTGGCTCGCGCTCCGCCCCGGATTCCTCCCCCACGACGCCGGCCCGGACCGCGCCCACTGGGAACGCCTCACCGCCGGCTGACCGATGCCGGTCGTCCTTGGCCCGCACCCCGGAGCGTTGCGCGAGAGCCGCCTCTTGACTCCGATCAGGCGCATTGGAGAGAAGGGCGTTCGGCGATCTGATCGGGGGTGAGCCCGTACACGACCAGGTTTCCGGTCCACAGGTGGTCACGGTGGGCGTACGTCGCCTCGAAGGACACTCGCTTTCCACCGGGCTCGAGCTTCCAATCCCGCCTTTCGTACCGCACGATCTGATCGCTGCCGCACACGAACGAGCGAGTGGCCTGTACGAGAATCCACTGTCCGAGTTCGGTGTCCTTGGCGGCGGACTTCCTATCCGGTTTCCCGTTCCGTCAAAAGGCCGTCTCGGATGCCTTCGGCGAGGCTCCGCATCTCGTCTCCGGACAAGGCGGATTCCTCGAACCCTGCGAACTTCCGGACGTACATTTCGACATCGCGCGGATCTGTGACGACCATCTCGGCGTGCACGGTTTCCACGGTCACCAGGCGGTCGTCCCGGATGACGAACGCGTGATTGGCGATGTCTGTCTGAGGGGCGGAAAGCGGTACGACCCTGATGTCCACGTGGGCGAGCCGGGACACGGAGACGATGCGGTCGAGCTGCGCGGCCATCATCTGGGGCGGGACGATCCGCCACCGAAGGACGGGTTCCGTGATGACGAAGCGGAGGTTCTTCGCCCCGTCGAACAGCACGGCCTGACGCTCAAGCCTTCCGCTGATCGTCCGTGTGAGGGCGTCCTCACTCAGGTCGTGGCGCCGGAGTACGGCGCGGATGTACTCGGGTGTCTGGAGCAGTCCGGGGACCAAGGCGGGCTGGAACAGTCGCAACGTGGTCATGTGGGCTTCAAGCGCCTTCGCCGCCTGCTGACCCTTGTGGATGCCCGCTCTCTTGAGGTGGCGCCAGGCGGTGGCCTCCGTGGTCGCCGCGCGGGCCGCCGCCGTGTACTCGGCTTTGACGACGTCGGAGACGCCTATGGCGGTGAGGATGCGTTCCACGTCCGCGGCGCTCGGCAGGAGGTTGGCGTTCTCGATCTTCGAGAGCTTGGACGGAGACATGAGAGCGCTGCGGGCGACCGCTTTGGCTTCCTTTCCGGATGCCTCTCGCAGTGCCCGCAGCGCGGCCCCGAGCTGTGCCTTGTTCACTCGCCGTACTTCGCCCACCAGTCGGCGAACGGCTCCGCGTGGGCGAGTGCCGTTCGCCGGTAGGCGACGTAGTCGGCGGCTTCGTCTCGCGGAAGTACCTCGGCGCCGAGAAAGGCGCCGGCGTCGTCGTACCGCATGACCGCGGTGTCCTCGGAGTCGAAGAGCCAGAAGTCGGGCGCGGCTTCCAGCGGGTTCGACGCGCCCGTCACGTCGAGGATGAAGAACTCTTCTCCGGCGGTCGTGTTCGTGCGGTATCCCCAGCCCAGTTCGAATCGGAGGTACTCCGTGAGGGGTCGCCTGAGGACGTGTACGCGGTACACCCGCTTGCCCTGCTGAGTCAGGCGCCGGAGTTCTTCGAGCCATTCGGTGTTGTAGCCCGCCGGTCGCCCCAGTCCGGCCCGGAACGCCCGGTACGCGTCGATGTTCCCCGACCCGCTGTAGTCGTCCAGCGTCTCCAGGCGAAACGCCTCGTGCCGGAACCGTTCGAAGAGTTCGGCGAGGCCGCTAGATGAGGCCATTTGCGATGGCCTTCTTGATCAGCTCAGCGGGGATCTCGACGAGGGTTTCGTGAGCGGGGATGCTGAGCCCGTGGTCGGTGGGACTCTCTCCCTGCACGAGGAACGTGCCCCTGTCGGTCGCGTAGAGCGTCGGGCAGTCCTTCAGGTCGCAGGTGCTGATCAGCTTCGTCACCTTCATGGCTTCCGGTTCCCCTCTCCCGTTCGGCGGAGTGCCGCGTTCGATGCTCCCGAGCGGGTGGTCCCGGGGTCAAGCGATCACGGTTGAGGGAACGGGAAACCGGCCCGGGGCGTCCTCAGGGTTCCGACGGGCCGAGGACTTCGGTCAGGTCGTAGCCCACCACTTCCTCCAGCTGGTCATAGGTGCAGCTCTCGGGGGTGCGGTCGGGGCGCCAGCGGGCGAACCGGGCCGTGTGGCGGAAGCGGTCGCCCTCCATGTGGTCGTAGCGCACCTCGCAGACCCGCTCGGGGCGCAGGGGTACCCAGGACAGGTCCTTCTTGCCCGTCCAGCGGCTCTGCGCGCCCGGGAGACGGGCGCCCTCGTGCGCGGACTCCTCGGTCCAGGCGGCCCAGGGGTGGCCGTGGGCGTCGGGCATGCGCAGGGGGTCCAGCTCCTCCACCAGCTCGGCCCGGCGCTTCATGGGGAAGGCCGCGCAGACGCCCACGTGCTGGAGGGCGCCGTGCCCGTCGTACAGCCCGAGGAGGAGCGATCCGACAATCGGACCGCTCTTGTGGAAACGGAAACCGGCGACGACGACGTCGGCCGTACGCTCGTGCTTGATCTTGAACATGAGTCGGGCATCGGGCCGGTAGGGGAGATCGAGGGGCTTCGCGATCACCCCGTCCAGCCCGGCGCCCTCGAACCGTTCGAACCACTCCCGCGCGAGCGCCGGGTCGGTGGTCGCGGGCGCGAGATGGACGGGGGGCAGTGCGGTGGACAGTGCGTCGACGAGCAGGGCGCGGCGCTCGCCGAGCGGGGTGTCGAGGAAGGCCTCGTCACCGAGGGCGAGCAGATCGAAGGCGACGAAGGAGGCCGGGGTCCTCTCGGCCAGCAGCTTCACGCGGGAGGCGGCCGGGTGGATCCGCTCGGTCAGCCGGTCGAAGTCGAGACGGCCGCCGTGGACGATCACGATCTCCCCGTCCATCACGCAGCGGATCGGCAGGTTCTCCTTCAGCGCCTCCACCAGCTCCGGAAAGTACCTGGTCAGGCTCTTGCCGGTGCGGCTGCCGATCTCGACCTCGTCACCGTCGCGGTGCACGATCGCCCGGAAGCCGTCCCACTTGGCCTCGTACTGCATCCCCGGCGGGATCTTCGCCACCGACTTGGCGAGCATCGGCTTGACGGGCGGCATCACCGGCAGGTCCATACCCGGCATTCTGCGCCGCTCCGTCCGGGCGCGCCCGGTGTGCGCACCCGCCCGGGCCCGCCTACCGTGGCGCACATGGGTGCTGCGGGTGCTGCGATCGAGCTCGACGCCGGCGGGCGGACGGTACGCCTGTCCAGTCCGGACAAGGTGTACTTCCCCGAGCGGGGCCTCACCAAGAGGGACGTCGCCACCTACTACCTCGCCGTCGCGGACGGGATCACCCGTGCCCTGCGCGACCGGCCCACGACCCTGGAGCGGTTCCCCGACGGGGTGGAGGGCGAGTCCTTCTTCCAGAAGCGGGCCCCCAAGAACCTGCCCGACTGGATCCCGACCGCGCACATCGCCTTCCCCAGCGGGCGCACGGCGGACGAGATCTGTCCCACCGAGCCGGCCGCCGTCCTGTGGGCCGCCAACCTGGGCTGCCTCACCTTCCACCCGTGGCCGGTGCGGCGCGAGGACACCGACCGGCCCGACGAGCTGCGCATCGACCTGGACCCGCAGCCGGGCACCGACTACCACCACGCGGTGGCCGCCGCCCACGAACTGCGCGCCCTGCTGGAGGAGCTGGGCCTGCGGGGCTGGCCGAAGACCTCGGGGGGCAGGGGCCTGCACGTCTTCGTGCCGATCGCGCCGCGCTGGACCTTCACCGAGGTGCGCCGGTGCGCGATCGCCCTGGGCCGGGAGCTGGAGCGGCGCATGCCGGGGAAGGTCACCACGGCCTGGTGGAAGGAGGAGCGCGGCGAGCGGATCTTCGTCGACTACAACCAGACCGCCCGTGACCGGACCATCGCCTCGGCGTACTCCGTCCGGCCGCGCCCGCACGCCCCCGTGTCCGCCCCGCTGCGGTGGGAGGAGGTGGACGACGCGGAGCCGCGCGACTTCGACATCGTGACGATGCCGGCGCGCTTCGCCGAGGTGGGCGACCTGCACGCCGACATGGACGAGCACGCCTTCGGTCTGGAGGCGGTGCTGGAGCTGGCCGACCGCGACGAGCACGAACACGGCCTGGGCGACATGCCGTATCCGCCCGACTACCCGAAGATGCCGGGCGAGCCCAAGCGGGTGCAGCCGAGCCGCGCGAAGCACGAGGAGTGAGCGCGCGGGGGTGGGCTGCCGGCAACCGCCGGCGGGCGGTGTTGATCAGGCGTTGATCGGACGTCCATCTCGGGCGGCCACGATCGGCGCATGTCGATGAACACCACCACCACGACCACCCCCGCCTGGTACGACCTCGCCCTGTGCGCGCAGACGGGCCCGGGGTTCTTCTTCCCGGAGCCGGGCTCCTCGCTCACGGACGCGAAGCGGCTGTGCGGGGCGTGCGAGGGGCGGGCGGCCTGCCTGGAGTACGCGCTGGCGAACGACGAGCGCTTCGGCGTGTGGGGAGGGCTCTCGGAGTCCGAGCGCCGGGCCCTGCGCCCGGCCGGGGGCCGCTGACGCGCGCGCCCCCGGCGGAGCGGGGCTCGGCCGGGGGCGGTGGCTGTCGTGCGGGGGCGCGTCGTGCGCGGGCGGGGCGTGCGGGGGCGCGTCGTACGCGGGCGCGTCGTGCGGGAGGTCAGCCCTTGCGGGCGGCGAGGCGGGCGGCGCGGGCCGCGAGGCGCTCGTCGAACTTGCGCGCCTCGGAGTCCAGGCCGTCCATGAACAGACCGAGCTCCTCCTGGGCCTTCTGCCCCTCGGGTCCCAGACCGTCGATGCTCATGATCTTCAGGAAGCGGATCACGGGGCTCAGCACGTCGTCGTGGTGGATCCGCAGGTTGTAGACCCCGCCGATCGCCATCTGCGCGGCCATCCGCTCGAAGCCGGGCATGCCGTGGCCGGGCATCCGGAAGTTGACGACCACGTCGCGCACGGCCTGCATCGTCAGGTCCGGGGCGATCTCGAAGGCCGCGCCCAGCAGGTTGCGGTAGAAGATCATGTGCAGGTTCTCGTCCTGCGCGATGCGGGCCAGCATCCGGTCGCAGACCGGGTCACCGGACTGGTGGCCGGTGTTGCGGTGCGAGATGCGGGTCGCGAGCTCCTGGAAGGCGACGTAGGCCACCGAGTGCAGCATCGAGTGGCTGTTGTCGGACTCGAAGCCCTCCGACATGTGCTGCATCCGGAACGCTTCCAGCTTGTCCGGGTCCACGGCGCGCGAGGCCAGCAGGTAGTCGCGCATCACGATGCCGTGGCGGCCCTCCTCGGCCGTCCAGCGGTGCACCCAGGTGCCCCAGGCGCCGTTGCGCCCGAAGAGGGTCGCGATCTCGTGGTGGTAGCTCGGGAGGTTGTCCTCGGTCAGCAGGTTGACCACGAGCGCGATCTTGCCGATGTCCGTGACCTTGGACTGCGAGGGGTCCCAGGCCTCGCCGTCCTCGAAGAAACCGGGGAAGTTGCGGCCGTCGCTCCACGGGACGTACTCGTGCGGCATCCAGTCCTTGGTGACCTTCAGATGGCGGTTGAGTTCCTTCTCGACCACCTCTTCCAGCGCGAACAGCAGCTTGGCGTCGGTCCACGCCTCCGAGCTGCCGAGGTGGGGAGAGGTGATCGTCACGGGTGCTCCTGGGGACAAAGCGAATTACCTACGGTTCCGTAGCCTACGGAGTCGTAGGTTAAGCGCGACATCAAGGCCAGCCAAGCCCCGGCCGTGCCTATGCCCGGTTACATCCCGTTATCCATGCAGTTCGAGGGGTCGCCGAAGGGGCGAGGGGGGCCGAGAATCACGCCGGAAGGTGGCCCGCGACCCCGCCTTGACGGCCGGAACCGGTATCCGGTCCCGGCCGTCGGCACGCCCCCCGCCGCTACCAGCGGGAGTCGCGGACCTCCTCTGCCGTGGTGGCCCGCAGCTCGCCGTCGAGCACGAGCCAGCGCGTGATGCCGATCGACTCCAGGAACGGCACGTCGTGGCTGACGACCAGCAGCGCGCCCTCGTACGACTCCAGGGCGTCGGTGAGCTGCCGCACGCTCGCCAGGTCCAGGTTGTTCGTCGGTTCGTCCAGCATCAGCAGCTGGGGAGCCGGCTCGGCCAGGAGCAGGGCCGCGAGCGCGGCCCGGAACCGTTCGCCGCCCGACAGGGTGCCGGCGGCCCGGTCGGCGCGGGCGCCGCGGAACAGGAAGTGCGCGAGACGCGCCCGGATCTGGTTGACCGTGGCGTGCGGGGCGAACCGCGCCACGTTCTGGGCGACCGAGAGCGCGTCGTCCAGGACGTCGATCCGCTGGGGCAGGAAGCGCGTCGGCACGTGCGTCAGCACCTCCCCGGACTCCGGGGCGAGCGTCCCGGCGATCGTCCGCAGCAGCGTCGTCTTGCCCGAGCCGTTCCCGCCGACCAGGGCGATCCGCTCCGGCCCGCGCAGTTCCCACTCGCCCGCCACCCGAGCCCCGTGGGCCAGGCGCACGTCGCTCAGGGTCAGGACCCGGCGACCGGGAGGGACCTGCGTCGCCGGCAGCTCGATCCGGATCGCGTCGTCGTCGCGGACCGCCTCCACCGCCTGGTCCAGCCGCTCGCGGGCGTCCGCGAGCTTCCCGGCGTGCATGATGCGGTGCTTGCCCGCCGACTCCTGGGCGGACCGCTTGCGGGCACCCATCACGATCTTCGGCTCGCGCTTGTTCTCGAACATCTTCTGCCCGTACCGCTTGCGGCGGGCCAACTTCACCTGGGCTTCGGCCAGTTCGCGCTTCTGGCGCTGTACGTCGGCCTCGGCCACCCGCACCATCCGCTCGGCGGACTCCTGCTCGGCGGCGAGCAGCTCCTCGTAGCGCGTGAAGTTGCCGCCGTACCAGCGGACCTCGCCGTCGCGCAGGTCGGCGATCTGGTCGACCCGGTCCAGCAACTCCCGGTCGTGGCTGACCAGGACCATCACCCCGGACCAGGACTCCACCGCCGCGTACAGGCGCCGGCGGGCCCGCAGGTCCAGGTTGTTGGTGGGCTCGTCGAGCAGGAGCACGTCCGGGCGGGCGAGCAGCAGGGCCGCCAGCCGCAGCAGGACGCACTCGCCGCCCGACAGCTCGCCGACGGTGCGGTCCAACCCGATGCCGGTCAGACCGAGCTGGTCCAGCGTGGCCCGGGCCCGCTCCTCGACGTCCCAGTCGTCGCCCACGGCGGCGAAGTTGGCCTCGGTGGCCTCGCCCGCCTCGATGGCGTGCAGGGCGTCGCGGGTGGCCCGGATGTCGAGCGCCTCGTCGACGCGCAGGGAGGTGTCGAAGGTGACGGTCTGCGGCAGGTAGCCGATGGTGCCCGCCACGGACACCTGTCCGTCCGTCGCGGCCAGTTCACCGGCCAGCAGTTTCAACAGGGTGGACTTCCCGCAGCCGTTGAGCCCGATCAGGCCGGTCCGGCCGGGACCGACGGTCAGGTCGAAGTCCTCGAAGACGGGAGTGCCGTCGGGCCAGTCGAAGGACAGGGCGGAGCAGGTGACGAAAACAGGGGCATGACTCATGGAGGCCTCCAGGTTGCGTAAGGGGTGCGTGCAACGCGGGGAGACAGCCGACTGTCACGGGAAAGGGGTGGTGGTCGGTGTCTCGGACCTCAGAAGAGCAACGTCCTGCTCCGTTTCGACGGCGATGGGGCGTCATCGAAACTACGGGCGGCCGGAGCCGCCCGCAAACGAATTACGGCGACGGGCGCGCGCGGCGCCGCGGGGGCTCAGTGCGGACCGCGCATCAGCTCGGCCAGGCCGTGGTCCAGGTCGAGGTACAGGTGCTCCGTCCCGGGGATCACGATCTCGGCGGCCCGCTCCAGGAAGCGCTGGAGTTCGGCGGTGGTCATCAGCACGATCGCCACCCCCTCGGGGGCGTGGAACTCGATCGAGGTCCGGTCCCCGTCGTAGGGGCGGACGCGCACGTCCCCACAGCCGGCCGGGTTGCGGACGCCGGACATCAGCAGCTCGCGGGCGAAGGTCCACGACACCTCGACGCCCTCCAGCGTGGCCAGGGCGGGGAAGGCCATGCGGACGGCGAAGGGGTCCGCACGGTCGTAGCAGAGGGTGACGGGCACGGTCTCGACCTTCGGTGCGGTGGCGACCAGTCGGGCCTGTACGGCCTGCTCGATGACAGTGATCAAGGCGCGCTCCCTTGCGGCGGATCTGCTGCCGGGCTGTGGGGTGGAACCCGGGCAACCGGATAGACGCCGGAATCGGCAGATCCGTGCATGGCCGATGACGTGAGCTGTGTCACCGATTGGCCTGATGTCATCCGTCTGATCGCACAGAGTGACCGTACGGGGTGCGCGGCGCAAGGGAAGACCCGGGCCCGGGGGGCCGCGCGGCGATCGAAACAAGGCCGGTTCACGCTCACCCGGCAGGCCCAAGGCCCCGCTTTCCTCACCCGTTCGGCCCTACCGCCCCCGACGATCACGCTCCGTCGCGCGCGCGGGAGCGGGTGGCCGAGGGGCGACCGTACGAGGGCCCGGGGAGGGCCGGAACCGCACCCTGGACGGGGGCGGGGGCGTGCGTTAGCTTCCGGCGCCATGAGACTTCCGGTGATGGGCATGTGCGTGGCGCTGCTGTGCGCGGTGGTGCCGGTGGGATCCGCCTCGGCGGCGACCCCGCCCCCGACCCCGATCCCGACGGGGAGTGCGTCCGACGCGGCCTCCGACGCGCTCGCGTCCCGCGGGGCCGGCTGGGCGGTGAAGGCCACCGGGAAGGACTCCCGCTTCCGGGGGTTGGCCGCGGTCGACCGTACGACGGCCTGGGTCGCCGGCTCCAAGGGAACGGTGCTGCGCACCACCGACGGGGGCCGCTCCTGGCGGGACGTCTCACCGCCCGGGGCCGTGGCCGAGGCGCTGGAACTGCGCGACATCGAGGCCTTCGACGCCCGGCGGGCGGTCGCCCTGTCCATCGGCGAGGGCGAGGCCTCCCGGATCCTGCGCACCGAGGACGGCGGGGCCACCTGGACCGAGACCTTCCGCAACCCCGACCCGCGGGCCTTCTACGACTGCCTGACCTTCTTCGACTCCCGGCACGGGCTGGCGATGAGCGACCCGGTCGACGGTCGCTTCCGGATCCTGGCGACGGACGACGGCGGGCGCGCCTGGCGGGTGTTGCCGGACGCGGGCATGCCGCAGGCCCTGCCCGGGGAGGCCGGTTTCGCGGCGAGCGGCCAGTGCCTGGTCACCGCCGGCCCGCGCGACGTCCGGCTCGCCACCGGCGGCGGACCGGTCGCCCGCGTCCTGCACTCGTCCGATCGCGGCCTGACCTGGAAGGCGGCCGACTCCACCCTCCCCGCCGGGGACCCGGCGCGCGGCGTGTTCGCGCTGGCCTTCCGCGACCGTACGACGGGTCTGGCGGTCGGCGGGGACTACCGCACCGGCGAGGCCTCGCCGCGCGCCGCCGCCCGCTCCCTCGACGGGGGCCGGAGTTGGGGCCCGGCGACGACGCCGCCGCCCGCGTACCGGTCGGGCGTCGCCTGGTACCCGTACGGGCGCTCGACGGCCCTGGCGGTCGGCCCGACCGGCACCGACGTGACCACCGACGCCGGTCGCACCTGGCGGGCGCTGGACGGCGGTTCCTTCGACACCGTCGACTGCGCGGACGACGGGGCCTGTTGGGCGGCGGGGGAGAAGGGCCGGGTGGCCCGGCTGGAACGACGCTGATCAGGCCGGCGGCAAGCTCCCCGGCGCGCTCGCCGCATCCGGCGCGGCGTCGGGCTCGGGCTCCGCACCGCCCGCCCGCCCGCTCCCGGGCGTGAGGAACAGGTCCATGCCCGGGTAGCGGCCGGCGGTGAACCCGGCGGCGCGGTAGACGGGTTCGCCGTCGGCGCTCGCGTGCAGCTGCACGTGCCCGACGCCGATCCCCTCCAGCCAGGCCACGAGCCCGTCGACGATCCGGCGCCCGTGGCCCCGGCCGCGGGCCGCCTCGTCGGTGACGATGGCGTCGAGGTATCCCCGACGGCCGTCGGGGCGCGAGGGGTTCGGCAGGTGGTACGTCACCCAGGCCATGCCGGTGGCGAGCAGCGGTTCCCCGGGGGCGCCGCCGACGACCAGGCAGCGCACGTCGGCGCGGCCGGTCAGGCGCTCGCGGAACCAGCCGTCGGCGACGACCCGCCAGGGGGCGTCGGCCGGGCCGGGATCGGTGCCGAGCGAGGCGAGCGCCACGGCACGCAGGCGGATCAGTTCGGGTATGTCGGCGGGGTCGGCGGTACGGGGTCGCACGATCGGTTCTCCTGGAGGGGCTGCGGCCGTGGCCGTACGGTCAGGCAGGCGGGTTCTCGCGGACCGGGGCCAGGTCCGCCGAGGTCTTCGTGGCGATGAACTCGGTGATCCGGTAGGCGCAGACGCCCGCGACCGCGAAGGGGTCCCCGGCCGCGATCCGCTCGATCTCCGCCCGCGAAGGACCGGCGGCCACGATCACGCCGCCCTCGCGCGGCACCTTGCGGCCCGAGGCGAGGAAGACGCCGCTCGCGTAGTACCCGTCCAGCCACGCGAGGTGCGCGTCCATGTGTTCCTCGACGGCCTCGATCGGTGCGGTGTAGGTGAGTTCCATGATGAACATGATCGTCAGGCTACTCTCGCTTCCCATGACGAGTGCGAAGCCCCCGGCGGACGAGACCGAGGCCCGGGCGATACAGGACCGACTGCGCGAGAGCCTGGTGCTCGACGAGCCGGGCCCCCCGCCGGGGCGGGGGCTCGTCGCGGGGGTGGACGTGGCCTACGACGACGACCGCGACCTCGTGGCCGCCGCCGTCGTGGTCCTGGACGCCGCCACGCTGGAGGTCGTCGCCGAGTCGACGGCCGTAGGCCCCGTCAGCTTCCCTTACGTTCCGGGCCTGTTGGCCTTCCGCGAGCTGCCCACCCTGCTCGACGCGCTCGACGCCCTGGCCGTCACCCCCGACCTCGTCGTCTGCGACGGCTACGGCCTCGCCCACCCGCGCCGCTTCGGGCTCGCCTGCCACCTCGGGGTGGTCACCGGCCTGCCGAGCATGGGTGTCGCGAAGAACCCCTTCACCTTCACCTACGAGGAACCCGCCGGCGCCCGCGGCGCCGCCGCGCCGCTCCTGGCGCCCGACGGCGCCGAGGTCGGACGGGCCCTGCGCACGCGGCGCGGCGTCAAGCCGGTCTACGTCTCCGTCGGGCACCGCGTCTCGCTGGACAACGCCTGCGCCCACGCCCTCGCGCTCAGCCCGCGCTTCCGGCTCCCAGAGACCACGCGGCACGCCGACTCGCTGTGCCGGCGCGCCCTGCGCGAGGCCTCCTGACCCCGGGCGGCCCGAGCCGCGCGCTCCCGGGCCGCCCCGCGGCGGGTCAGCGCTCGTCGGCCACCCGGAAGCGGATGCCCGCCTTCTGGAGCCGGTCCAGCAGGGCGTCGCCCATCGCCACGGCGGTCGTCAGCTGCCCGGCGCGCTCCGGCAGGGCGTCGTGGGCCAGGCACAGCGCGGACTCGGCCAGCATCTTCGCGGTCTCCCCGTAGCCCGGGTCCCCGCCCGAGACCTCGGTGAACACGCGGCGGCCCCCGCCCTCGCCGACGAAGCGGACCGTGAACCAGCTGCGCGCGCGGCGCTCCGCGTCCGGGCCCCGGCCGGACTCCCAACGGCCCATCAGCCACCGCCGGGCCGGCGGGACCTGGGCGAGCGCCGCCACCGCGCCCACCGCGGCGCTCCCGCCCACGGCGACCGGGAGGTGCCGCACCGAGGCGTAGTGCCGGTAGCGGAAGTCGGGCCCGTAGCGCTCCAGCGCCGCCGCCGACCGGGTCACGACCCGGGGGTCCAGCGAGGGCAGCGGCAGCGCCCAGGTGCCGGTCTCCCGGCTGAACCGCGGGGCGCCCACGGGTCCCCGTACGCGACGTCCGAGCAGCCGGGGCTCGTGCAGCCGGCGGGCCCGCGCGGCCGACAGGGTCTGCGGGCCCCGGCCCATCGCGGTGAGGGCGGAGGCCAGGGTGCCGCCGGAGGCCAGCGCGGAGGAGCGCATGAACCCGTCCACGCGCAGCGGCACTCCGGCGGGCAGCCGGTTGACCGTGAAGTACGCCCCGAGGTCGGCCGGGATCGAGTCGAAGCCGCAGGCGTGCACGAGTCGGGCCCCCGTCTCGCGGGCGCGCGCGTCGTGCGCGACGTACGTCCGGTCGACGAACTCCGGCTCGCCGGTGAGGTCCACGTAGTCGGTGCCCGCCTCGGCGCAGGCGGCCACGATCTCCTCCCCGTACCAGACGTACGGGCCGACCGTGGTGGCCAGCACCCTGGTCGAGGCGGCGAGTTCGCGCATCTCCCGGGCGTCGCCGGCGTCGGCGCGCAGCAGCGGCAGCCCGGCGCAGGCCGGGTTCAGGCCCGCGAGTCGCTCGCGCAGTGCTTCGAGGCGGGCGAGGTCGCGCCCGGCCAGTGCCCACCGGCAGCCGGCCGGCGCGTGTGCGGCGAGGTACTCGGCGGTGAGGGCGCCGACGAATCCGGTGGCGCCGAAGAGTACGACGTCGTGGGCCCGTTCGGGACCGTGGTCGCGGACGTGCTCGTTCATGGACCGCTCCTCCCAGCTGGTGTCGGGGCCTGACGTTAGCGTGGGACCCGACGGTCTGTGCGATCAGGTGTGACCTGCGGTAAGTGGGAGGCGTCGGTGAAGGCTGCGGTGCGCAAGTGGGAGACGGTGCGCGAGTTCGCCCTGGGGCTGCCGGAGGCGGTCGAGGAGTTCCCCTGGGGTCCCGAGGACTGCGTGGTGAAGGTGAACAAGAAGATCTTCGTCTTCCTGGGGAACACGGACGGACCCCGGCCGCCGGGCCTGTCGGTCAAGCTCAAGGACGAGGCGCTGCACGGGCACGCCATGACCGCCCCCGGCGCCGAGCCCACCGGCTACGGGCTGGGCCGGGCGGGGTGGGTGTCGGTGCCGCTGGGGGAGAAGGGGGCGCCGCCGGCGGAGGTGCTGTGCGAGTGGGTGGAGGAGAGCTACCGGACCGTGGCGCTCAAGAGGCACCTGAAGGTCCTCGACGCCCGCCCCGCATCCGAGGCGTAGCGGGCGCGGTCCGGCCAAAGAGCCGCGGTTCCGCTCTTGTGCCGATCGGAACACGTTCCTAGCATCCCTGGTGTTACATCAGTTGTGTCACACACTCGCACCAGGGCGCTGGGGGCTCGATGGCAGTGACAGGGAACGGACGGCCCGCGGGCCGCGGTCCGCTCGCGGGAGTGCGCGTCGTCGAGCTGGCGGGCATCGGGCCCGGCCCGTTCGCCGCGATGCTCCTCGCCGACCTCGGCGCGGACGTCGTGCGCGTCGACCGTCCCGGCCCCGGCGGCCTCGCGATCGACCCGGCCTACGACGTCACCAACCGCCACAAGCGCTCGGTGCTCGTCGACCTCAAGTCCCCCGAGGGCCCCGGCCTGGTCCTCGACCTCGTCGAGCGGGCCGACGTGCTGATCGAGGGGTTCCGTCCCGGTGTCGCCGAGCGGCTCGGGGTCGGTCCCGCCGCCTGCCACGCCCGCAATCCGCGCCTGGTCTACGGCCGGATGACCGGCTGGGGCCAGGAGGGCCCGCTCGCGCGGACCGCCGGGCACGACATCGCGTACATCGCCGTCACCGGCGCGCTGGGCATGATCGGCGACGCCGACGGGCCGCCGGCCGTCCCGGCCAACCTGGTCGGGGACTACGCGGGCGGCTCCCTCTACCTCGTCATCGGCGTCCTCGCCGCGCTGCGGCACGCCCACACCCCCGACGGGACGGGCCAGGTCGTGGACGCCGCGATCGTCGACGGCACCGCCCACCTCACCGCCATGATCCACGGCATGGTCGCGGCCGGCGGCTGGCAGGACCGGCGCGGCGCCAACCTCCTCGACGGCGGCTGCCCCTTCTACGGCACCTACGAGACCTCCGACGGCGGGTACATGGCCGTCGGCGCGCTGGAGCAACAGTTCTACGACACCTTCGTGCGGCTCCTCGGCATCGAGGCAGAGGCCCCCGCCCGCAAGGACCTGGCCCGCTGGGGCGAACTGCGCGCCACCGTCGCCGAGCGCTTTCGCACCCGCACGCGCGACGAGTGGACGGCCGTCTTCGAGGGCAGCGACGCCTGCGTGGCCCCCGTGCTGTCCCTGGGCGAGGCCCCGCACCACCCCCACCTCGCGGCCCGCGCCACCTTCACCGACTTCGGCGGCATCACCCAACCCGCCCCGGCGCCCCGCTTCTCCGCCACCCCCACGGCCGTCACCGGCGGCCCGGCCCGCCCGGGGGCCGACACCGCATCCGTGGCCCGCGACTGGGACGTACCGGGCCTGACCACCGGGAAGGGCGCCTGATGGAACTGTCCATGCTGCTCGACTACGCGGGCGACCCGCGCAAGGCCGCGGACGAGGCCGCCGCGCTGGAGGCGGCCGGTCTCGACGCCGTCTGGGTCGCCGAGGCCTGGGGCTTCGACTCCCCGACGATCATGGGCTACCTGGCCGCCCGCACCGAGCGGATGAAGATCGGCTCGGCCATCCTCAACGTCTACTCCCGCACCCCCGCCCTCATCGCCCAGACCGCCGCCGGCCTCGACGCGATCTCCGGCGGCCGGGCCGTGCTCGGGCTCGGGGCCTCCGGCCCGCAGGTCGTCGAGGGCTGGCACGGGAAGCCGTACGACAGGCCGCTGGGCCGCACCCGCGAGACCGTCGAGCTCTGCCGGCGGATCTGGCGCCGCGAGACCGTCGAGCACCACGGCATCACCGACATGCCGCTGCCCGCGGAGAAGGGCGGCCGGCACGGCAGGCCGCTGAAGATCCTCACCCGCCCCGTCCGCGACCGGATCCCCATCCACATCGCCTCCCTCGGCCCCGCCAACGTGGCGCTGACCGCCGAGATCGCCGACGGCTGGCTGCCCACCCTCTTCCTGCCCGAGAAGGCGTCCGCCGTATGGGGCGACGCCCTCGCCGCGGGCACCGCGAAGCGGGACCCCGCGCTGGGGCCCCTGGACACCGTCGCGGGCGGCCTGCTCGCCATCGGCGAGGACGCGGCCGCCGCGCGCGACCTCGCGCGCCCGCAGATCGCCCTGTACGTCGGCGGCATGGGCGCGCCCGGCAAGAACTTCTACAACGACCTCGCCGTCGCCTACGGCTACGGGGAGGCGGCCCGCACGATCCAGGAGCTCTACCTCTCCGGCCGCAAGCGCGACGCGGCGGCGGCCGTCCCGGACGAGTTCTGCGAGCTGATGACCCTGTGCGGGCCCGAGGGGTACGTGCGCGAGCGCGTCGAGGCCTTCCGGGAGGCCGGCGTCACCATGCTCAACGTGACGCCCGTCGGCCCCGAGCCGGCCCGGCTGATCGAAACCGTCAAGAGCTGGCTGTAGGACACGGGGGAGACGCACGATGCAGCGCAGGATCTACGACGCCGACCACGAGGCGTTCCGCGAGACCGTCCGCACCTTCCTGAACAAGGAGGTGCTGCCGCACTACGAGCAGTGGGAGAAGGACGGCGTCGTCAGCCGTGACGCCTGGCTCGCCGCCGGCCGTCAGGGGCTGCTCGGCCTGGCCGTACCGGAGGAGTACGGCGGCGGGGGCGACCCCGACTTCCGCTACGCCGCCGTCCTGGCCGAGGAGTTCACCCGTGCGGGCGCCCCGGGCCTGGCCATCGGCCTGCACAACGACATCATCGGCCCGTACCTGACCTCGCTGTCCACCGAGGAGCAGAAGCGCCGTTGGCTGCCCGGGTTCTGCTCCGGCGAGACGATCACCGCCATCGCGATGACCGAACCCGGCGCCGGCTCCGACCTCCAGGGCATCCGCACCACCGCCGAGGACCGCGGGGACCACTGGCTGCTCAACGGCTCCAAGACCTTCATCTCCAACGGAGTCCTCGCCGACCTGGTGATCGTCGTCGCCCGGACCACCCCCGAGGGCGGCGCCCACGGCCTGTCCCTGCTCGTCGTCGAGCGCGGCGCCGAGGGCTTCGAACGGGGCCGCAACCTCGACAAGATCGGCCAGAAGGCCCAGGACACCGCCGAACTGTTCTTCAACGACGTGCGCGTCCCCAAGGAGAACCTCCTCGGCGAGCTCAACGGCGCGTTCGTGCACCTCATGACCAACCTCGCGCAGGAACGCATGGGCATCGCGATGGCCGCCATCGCCGCCGCCGAACACCTGCTGGAGATCACCACCACCTACGTGAGGGAACGCGAGGCCTTCGGCCGGCCGCTCTCCAGGCTCCAGCACGTCCGCTTCGAGATCGCCGAGATGGCGACCGAGTGCGCGGTCACCCGCACCTTCCTGGACCGCTGCATCACCGACCACTCCAACGGCGAACTCGACCACGTCCACGCCTCGATGGCCAAGTGGTGGGCCACCGAACTACAGAAGCGCGTCGCCGACCGCTGCCTGCAACTGCACGGCGGGTACGGGTACATGAGCGAATACCGGGTCGCCCGGGCCTTCGTCGACGGCCGGATCCAGACCATCTACGGCGGCACGACCGAGATCATGAAGGAGATCATCGGCCGCTCCCTCCTGGGCTGAACCGCCGCACCCCCTTCCCCCGCCTCCCACTCGGAAACCCTGCGAAAGGCTTGACCAGTGAGCACCGAAGCTTACGTATACGACGCGATCCGCACCCCGCGCGGCCGCGGCAAGGCCAACGGCGCCCTGCACGGCACCAAGCCGATCGACCTGGTCGTCGGCCTCATCCACGCCCTGCGCGAGCGCAACCCCGGACTGGACCCGGGCACCATCGACGACATCGTGCTCGGCGTCGTCGGCCCGGTCGGCGACCAGGGCTCCGACATCGCCCGGATCGCGGCCATCGCCGCCGGCCTCCCCGACACCGTCGCCGGCGTCCAGGAGAACCGCTTCTGTGCCTCCGGCCTGGAGGCCGTCAACATGGCCGCCGCCAAGGTCCGCTCCGGCTGGGAGGACCTCGTCCTCGCGGGCGGCGTCGAATCCATGTCCCGCGTCCCGATGGCCTCCGACGGCGGGGCCTGGTTCGCCGACCCCATGACCAACTGGGACACCGGCTTCGTACCGCAGGGCATCGGCGCCGACCTCATCGCCACCATCGAGGGCTTCTCCCGCCGCGACGTGGACGAGTACGCCGCCCTCTCCCAGGAGCGCGCGGCCAACGCCATCAAGGAGGGCCGCTTCGCGAAGTCCGTGGTCCCGGTCACCGACCGCAACGGCCTGGTCGTCCTGGACCACGAGGAGTTCGTCCGCCCGGGCACCACGGCCGACTCCCTGGCCCGGCTCAAGCCCTCCTTCGCCGACATCGGCGAGCTCGGCGGCTTCGACGCCGTCGCCCTCCAGAAGTACCACTGGATCGAGCGGATCGACCACGTCCACCACGCCGGCAACTCCTCCGGCATCGTCGACGGCGCCTCCCTCGTCGCCATCGGCACCCGCGAGGCGGGGGAGCGAGGCGGTCTGCGCCCCCGCGCCCGGATCGTCTCCGCCGCCGTCTCCGGCTCCGAGCCCACCATCATGCTCACCGGCCCCGCCCCGGCCACCCGCAAGGCCCTCGCCAAGGCCGGCCTGACCATCGACGACATCGACCTGATCGAGATGAACGAGGCCTTCGCCGGCGTCGTCCTGCGCTTCGTCAAGGACATGGGCATCACCCTCGACAAGGTCAACGTCAACGGCGGCGCCATCGCGCTCGGCCACCCCCTCGGCGCCACCGGCGCGATGCTGCTGGGCACCGTCGTCGACGAACTGGAGCGCCAGGACAAGCGCTACGGGCTCGTCACCCTGTGCGTCGGCGGCGGCATGGGCGTCGCGACCATCGTCGAACGCGTCTGAACCGTCCTGCATCCCCTCCCCGGACCTTCCGAAACGAAAGCAGTGACCATGAGCGAGTCCACCACGATCCGCTGGGAACAGGACGAGACCGGCGTCGTCACCCTGATCCTCGACGACCCGAACCAGTCCGCCAACACGATGAACCAGGCCTTCAAGGACTCCATCGCGGCCATCGCCGACCGCGCCGAGGCCGAGAAGGACTCGATCCGCGGCATCATCTACACCTCCGCCAAGAAGACCTTCTTCGCGGGCGGCGACCTCAAGGACATGATCGGGCTGCGCCCCGAGCACGCCCGGATCGCCTTCGACACCGGTACCGAGATCAAGCGCTCCCTGCGCCGCATCGAGACCCTCGGCATGCCGGTCGTGGCCGCCATCAACGGAGCGGCCCTCGGCGGCGGTTACGAGATCGCCCTCGCCTCCCACCACCGCGTCGCCCTCGACGCCCCCGGCTCGCGGATCGGCCTGCCCGAGGTCACCCTCGGCCTGCTCCCGGCCGGCGGCGGCGTCACCCGCACCGTACGCCTCATGGGCATCGCCGACGCGCTGCTCAAGGTCCTGCTCCAGGGCAACCGGTACGACCCGAAGCGGGCCCTGGACAACGGCCTCGTCCACGAACTGGCCGCCACGCCCGAGGAGATGCTCGCCAAGGCGCACGCCTTCATCGACGCGAACCCGCAGTCGCAGCAGCCCTGGGACGTCCCCGGCTACCGGATCCCCGGCGGCACCCCGTCCCATCCGCGCTTCGCCGCCAACCTGCCGGCCTTCCCCGCGAACCTGAAGAAGCAGCTGAACGGGGCCCCGTACCCCGCGCCGCGCAACATCCTGGCCTGCGCCGTCGAGGGTTCCCAGGTGGACTTCGAGACCGCGCTGACCATCGAGGCCCGGTACTTCACCGAGCTGGTCACCGGCCAGACCGCCAAGAACATGATCCAGGCGTTCTTCTTCGACCTCCAGGCCGTCAACGCCGGCCGCAGCCGCCCGCGGGGCGTCGAGCCCCGCCCGGTCCGCAAGGTCGCCGTCCTGGGCGCCGGGATGATGGGCGCCGGCATCGCCTACTCCTGTGCCCGCGCGGGCATCGAGGTGGTGCTCAAGGACGTCACCCCGGAAGCCGCCGCGAAGGGCAAGGCGTACTCGGAGAAGCTCCTCGACAAGGCCCTCTCCCGGGGCCGTACGACGGAGGCGAAGCGCGCCGAACTGCTGGCCCGGATCACCCCGACCGCCGAGGCCGCCGACCTGGCCGGCTGCGACGCCGTCATCGAGGCCGTCTTCGAGGACACCGCCCTCAAGCACAAGGTCTTCCAGGAGATCCAGGACGTCGTCGCCCCCGACGCGCTGCTGTGCTCCAACACCTCGACGCTGCCCATCACGGGCCTGGCCGAAGGGGTCTCGCGCCCCGCCGACTTCATCGGCCTGCACTTCTTCTCGCCGGTCGACAAGATGCCGCTGGTGGAGATCATCAAGGGCGGTGCCACCGGCGACGAGGCCATCGCCCGCGCCTTCGACCTGGTCCGGCAGATCAACAAGACCCCGATCGTGGTCAACGACTCGCGCGGCTTCTTCACCTCGCGCGTCATCGGCCAGTTCATCAACGAGGGCGTGGCCATGGTCGGCGAGGGCGTCGAACCCGCCTCGATCGAGCAGGCCGCCGCACAGGCCGGCTACCCGGCCAAGGTGCTCTCCCTGATGGACGAGCTCACCCTGACCCTGCCCCGCAAGATCCGCGACGAGACCCGCAAGGCCTTCGAGGCCGAGGGGCGTGCCTGGAGCGAGCACCCCGCCGACACGGTCATCGACCGCATGGTCGACGAGTTCGGCCGACCCGGCCGCAGCGGTGGCGGCGGCTTCTACGACTACGACGAGGCGGGCAAGCGCGTCGGCCTGTGGCCGGGCCTGCGCGAGCACTTCGCGAAGCCGGCCGGACAGGACCCCGCCGGGGCCGTGCCCTTCGAGGACATGAAGGAGCGGATGCTCTTCTCCGAGGCCCTGGACAGCGTCCGCTGTCTCGACGAGGGCGTGCTCACCTCCGTCGCCGACGCCAACATCGGCTCCATCATGGGCATCGGCTTCCCCGCCTGGACCGGCGGTGTGCTCCAGTACATCAACGGCTACGAGGGCGGCCCCGCCGGCTTCGTGGCCCGGGCGAACGAGCTGGCCGCCCGCTACGGCGAGCGCTTCACCCCGCCGGCCTCCCTGGTCGCGAAGGCCGAGCGCGGCGAGACGTACGCCGACTGAGCCCGGCCCCGCCGGACCCGGGTCCGGGGCCGGCGCGGCCCCGGCCGTGCGGTCCGTCGTGCGGTCCGTCCCTCACGGGGCGGGCCGTACGGCGCGGAGACGTCACGCCCCGGAGACGTCACGGCGCGCGGCGGGGTCCGGCCCCGAGCGGTCACCGCCCTGTGCGGTCACCGCCCTCGGGCTCCGGTTCCGCGACGAACGCCGCCCGCAACTCCTCCTTCAGCGACCGCTGGAACGCCGTCACCAGGGCCTGCACCACCATCGGCTGCATGTGCGCCGACAGCGCCTTCATCGACTCCACGCGCTCCGGATCGTCCTCGCCCTCGGTGAACGGACTCCACACCTCGTCGCGGAACAGGGCCGTCAGCTGGTGGGCCGCCGTCCGGGCGTGCTCCAGCAGCACCTCGCGGGCCGCGAGGATCGTCTCGTGCGCGATCGGCACGTCCAGCAGCGCGACGCCGAGCCGCAGCAGACCCACGTCCACCCGGAAACCGTCCCCCGAGGCCGCCAGCACGTTCATCGCCGCCAGCCTGCGCAGGTCACCGTCCGCGAGGCTCCGTCCGGCCCGGCGCTCCAGCTCCGCCCGCGAGAACTCCCGCGCCCCCTCGGGCGCCCAAGTGGTCACCAGTGCCCGGTGGATCGCCAGGTCGTGCGCGCTCAGGTCGTCGGGCAGCGCGTCCAGGTACCGCTGGATCGCCGACAGGGTCATGCCCTGGTGCTGCAACTCCTCGATCAGCGCGAGGCGCGACAGGTGCTCCGGACCGTAGTGCCCCACACGACGGGCTCCGATCACGGGAGGGGGCAAAAGCCCGCGCGTGCTGTAGAACCGTACGGTGCGGACGGTGACACCGGCCTTCGACGCCAGCTCGTCGACGGTGAGCATCGGCTCGGTCGCCCGGTCGGTCATCGTCCGCTCCTCGCTCTCTGCTCCACAGCTTGGGTTCAACAGTATTGCTGTCGCACCAACGATGTGAAACGGCCAGGAGCTGCCCATGACCACGAACCTGCGACTCCCCGGACGACCCGAGGAACTCACCCTCCCGACCCTGCTCGCCCGCAACGCGGAGGAACACGCGGAGCTACCCGCGCTCTCCTGGCGCGAGGGCACCGCCTGGACCACCCTCACCTGGGGCGAGGTCCGCCGCGAGGTCGCCGACCTCGCCGCCGGCTACAGCGCCCTCGGCGTCGGGCGCGGCGATCACGTGCTGATCATGATGGGCAACCGCCCCGAGCACTGGCTGAGCGACCTCGCCCTCGTCCACCTCGGCGCCGTCCCCGTCACCGTCTACGGAACCTCCGCGCCCGACCAGGTCGCCCACATCGCCCGCCACAGCCGGGCCCGGCTGGCCGTCGTCGAGGGCGCCCGCGAACTCGCCCGCTGGGAACCCCTGCTGGCCGACACCGCGACCCCGCTGGAGCGGCTCGTCGTCGCCGAGCCCGCCGACGTCGGACCCCACCGCGCCTACGCCTCCGTCCGGGCCGCCGGCGCCCGCGCGCACCGCGCCGACGCCTTCGAGAAGGCCTGGCGCGAGAGTCGCCCCGAGGACCCCCTCACCGTCGTCTACACCTCGGGCACCACCGGCGACCCCAAGGGGGTCCGCCTCACCCACCGCAACATCCTGCTCCAGACCGTCCGCCTCGACCGCAACGTCGACCTCCCCGAGCACGCCGAGCACATCTGCTACCTGCCCTTCGCCCACATCGCCGAACGCATCCTCGGCATCTACCTCCCCCTGCTGCGCGCCGCCCACGTCCGCCTCGTCGCCGACCCGACCACCGTGGCCGTCGCCGTGCGCGAGCTGCGACCCGTGCAGTTCTTCGGGGTGCCCCGGGTCTGGGAGAAGCTGGCCGCGGGCGTACGGGCGGTCCTGGCGCGGCTCCCCGAGGAGCAGCAGAGGGCCATCGCCGAGGCGGGGGACGTGGCGCGCTCCGTCGCCGGGCACCGCGAACGCGGGGAGGAGGTGCCGGCCGCGCTGGAGGCCTCGTACGCCCGGGTCAAGGAGGCGGTGCTCGATCCGCTGTTGGGACTGGCCGGGCTGGACCGGCTGGTGTGGACGGCCAGCGCCACCGCGCCGATGCCGATCGACGTGGTCCGCTTCTGGGCGGGCTGGGGGATCACGATCATGGACGCCTGGGGGCTGACCGAGACCGCCGGGGTGTGCACGGTCAACAGCCCGGACGGGTTCCGGCTTGGCTCGGTGGGCCGCCCCATCGAGGGTCTGGAGCTGAAGGTCGCCGAGGACGGGGAGGTCCTCACGCGCGGCGCGACGGTCTTCGACGGCTACCTGCGTCCCGACGGCACGGTGGAGGCCGCGACCGACGCCGAGGGCTGGTTCCCCACCGGGGACGTGGGCCGGATCGACGAGGACGGCTTCCTGTGGATCACCGACCGCAAGAAGGAACTCATCATCACCTCCAACGGCAAGAACGTCTCGCCGGCGCTGGTGGAGAACACCGTCAAGGAACACCCGCTGATCGGCCAGGCCCTGGTGCACGGCGACGGCCGCTCCTACCTGGTCGCCCTGCTGGTCCTGGACCGCGAACTGGCCCCCGTCTGGGCCGCCGCCCGGGGGATCGAGGTCCAGGGCCCCGACGGGTTGGCGACGCACCCCGAAGTGCTCGCCGAGATCGCGCGCGCGGTGGAGGCCGCCAACGCCCGCCTCAACCGCACCGAGCAGATCAAGCGCTACCGGGTCCTGGAGGGCGAATGGGGCCCGGAGTCGGGTGAACTGACCCCCTCGCTGAAACTGCGCCGCCGGGTGGTCCGGGAGAAGTACGGCCCGCTGATCGAGGCGCTGTACGAGGACCCGTACCCGGCGGGCTGACCCGGACGGCCGAGCCCCCGAAGGGGCACGCGGGTGACGCCCCGCGTGACCCGGACGGCCGAGCCCGGCGGGCGGGTGACCGCCCGCCGGGCCAACGTGGTCGCATGTGCGTACCTTCGTCCCGACCCTCCGGCCACGGTGCGGGGCGGGGTGAGCGCTCGTGGGCGTACTGAGCGACCATCCCGAACTCGCGCTCTTCCTCTGCCTCGCCGTCGGCTACCTCGTCGGCAAGCTCCGCGTCGGCCCCATCACCCTGGGAGGCATCTGCGGGACGCTGATCGTCTCCCTCCTGCTGGGGGCCTGGGCGAAGATCCAGATCGACGCGGACGTCAAGACGATCTTCTTCGCCCTGTTCATCTTCGCCCTGGGCTACCTGGCGGGACCGCAGTTCTTCGCCAACCTCAACCGCAAGAGCCTGCGCTTCTTCACGCTCTGCCTGATCGAGCTGGTCTCCGTCCTGGCCCTGGCCTACTTCCTGGCCAAGGCCTTCGACCTCGACGTCGGCACCGCCTCCGGCATCCTGGCCGGCGCGGCCACCGAATCCGCGGTCGTCGGCACGGCGAGCGAGGCCATCGGCAAACTGCCGGGCCTGAGCGCGGACCAGATCGAGACCTACCAGGGCCACGTGGCGACCGCCTACACCGTCTGCTACCTCTTCGGCCTGGTCACCATCGTGATCTACACGAGCCAGATCATGCCGATGCTGCTGCGGATCAACCTCAGGGACGCCTCGCGCGACCTGTGGGAGCGGATGCGCGGCAGCGGCGGTGGTCTGGAGGGCGACGAACGCGAGGCCCTCCCCGGTCTCGTCGGTCGGACCTACCTCGTCACCCTGGCCGACGGACGCACGGTCGGGAACCTGGAATCCGACTTCGGCGGTCGCGTCACGGTGGAGGCCGTCAAACGCGGCTCCAAGACCCTCGAACCGTACCCGGACCTCGAACTCACCCTTTCCGACCTGGTCCTCCTCGTCGGCAGGCGGGCGAACACCATCGAGGCGGGCCGCGCGATCGGCCCGGAGACCCCCGGCATCCCCGGCGTGGACACCCCGCTGGCCACCAGCCAGATCGCGGTCACCAAGGCCACCGTGTCGGGGCAGACGATCGACCGCATCGTCCGCGAGCACCCCGAGTTCTCCCGCTCCGGGGTGTACGTCACCGAGGTGCTCCGTGGCGACCAGACCCTGCCCGCCACCCCGGACACGGTCATCCAGCGCGGCGACGTCGTCACCCTCGTCGGCGCCCGCAGCGGGTTGTCCAGGATCGTCGCGAAGATCGGCACCGTCGCCAAGAACGACGCCACCGACTTCATCTACCTCGGCTTCGGCATCGCCGCCGGCTCCCTCCTCGGCCAGATCGTGGTCCGCTTCGGCGGGGTCCCGCTCTCCCTCGGGACCGGCGGCGGCTGCCTGATCTCCGGGCTCCTCTTCGGCTGGTTCCGCTCCCGCAGGCAGACCTTCGGAGCCTTCCCGCCCCAGGCCGCGACCACCATCAAGGACATGGGCCTCGCCGTGTTCATCGCCTGCACGGGGCTCACCTCCGGCCCGCAGGCCTGGCCCCTGCTCAAGGAGTACGGGGCCCTGCTGCCCTTCGCGGGCATCGCCATGGTCCTCGTACCGGCCACGCTCTCCCTCTTCGTCGGCCGCAAGCTGTTGGGGATCGAGCCCCCGCTGTTGATCGGCGCCATCGCGGGGCAGCAGTGCTCGACCCCGGCCATCACCTCGGTCACCCAGGTCGCCCAGAGCTCGGTGCCCATGCTCGGCTACACGATCACCTACGCGCTCTCCAACTTCCTGTTGCCGCTGACCGGTCCGATCCTCGTCGGCATCCTCGGAGCCTGAACGCCGGAGGGCAATCCATGATCGACTTTCTCGACCGGAACGTCTTCGCGCCCCATCCGGAACTGCTCGTGTTCCTCACGGTCGCCCTGGGCTTCCTCGCCGGCAAGCTGCGGTGGCGGGCCATCGGGCTGGGCGCCGTCACCGGCTGCCTGGTCGTGGGCCTGCTCCTCGGGGCACAGTTCAAGATCACCATCGACGGGACCGTGAAGAACCTCTTCTTCACCATGTTCCTCTTCGCGCTCGGCTACAAGGTGGGCCCGCAGTTCTTCCGGGGCCTGAAGAAGGACGGGCTGCCCCAGGTCGTCAACGCCGTCGTCGTCTGCGTCACCGGCCTGTTGGTCTCCTGGGGCTTCGCCGTCCTCCTCGGCTACGGGCCCGGGCTCAGCGCGGGGCTGCTCGGCGGCGCGCTCACCCAGTCGGCCGTGATCGGCGTCGCCCAGGACGCGATCGGCAACCTCCCCGGCCTCACCCCCGACCAGATGAAGGAGCAGGAGAACCTCGTCGCCGTCGGGTACGCCGTCACCTATCCCCTCGGCACCATCCTGTGCGCCATGCTGCTCGCCAACGTGCTGCCCCGGCTCTACCGCCGCGACCTCGCCGCCGAGAGCGCGCTGCTGGCCAAGGAGCTCGACACCCCCGAGGACGACCCGGACCTGCGCGAGGGCTACTACGAGGTCGTCCTGAGGGCCTACACCCTCCAGCGACCCGACCTCGTCGGCCGCACCATCGAGGACTTCGAACAGCAGCAGAAGGCCCTCGACCGGCGGATCTACCTCACCCGGGTGCGGCGTGAGGGACAGATCCTCGACCACACCCAGCAGACCGTGCTGCGCGAGGGCGACGTGGTCGCCGTCAGTGCCCTGCGCGGCTCGCTCGTGGAGTTCGACGCCCGCACCCACATCGGCGCGGAGACCGACGACGTCGAACTCCTCGGCTACCGCACCGAAAGCCTGCACGTCGTCGCCTCCGAGAAGGCCTGCCTCGGCAAGACGATCGCGGAGCTGCGCCAGGAGCCCTTCATGGTCGGCGTGTTCATCGACCGGGTGTACCGCTCGGGCGCCGAGTTCCCCTACCGCCTCTCCACGCAGGTGGAACGGGGGGACACGCTGGTGCTCTCCGGGCCCGCCCGGCTCGTGGACCCCGCCGGACGGGCGATCGGCAAGCCCGTGCCGACCAGCTTCGCCACCGACATGATCTGGGTCGGGGCCGGCATCTTCCTCGGCGGCTGCATCGGCATCCCCGCGCTGACGGCCGGTGGGGTCCCCATCTCCCTGTCCACCTCGGGCGGCGCGCTGATCATGGGCCTGGTCTTCGGCTGGATCCGGGGCAAGTACCCCACGTTCGGCAACGTCCCGCCCGGAGCCCAGTGGTTCATGGACACCTTCGGGCTGTGCCTGTTCGTGGCGGTCGTCGGTCTCAACGCCGGCCCCGGATTCACCAGCGGCCTGGCGACGGCCGGCTGGGGACTGCTCGTTTTCGGCGCGATCGCCACCGTGATCCCGCTGATCGTGGGCTTCCTCGTCGGGCACCACATCCAGAGGATCCGCTTCCCGATCCTCATGGGCGTCCTCGCCGGCGGACAGACCACGACGGCGGCCATCGGCGCCGTCAACGAACAGTCCAGGTCACAGGTGCCGGTGCTCGGGTACACCATCCCGTACGCGATCGGGAACGTGCTGCTGACCATCTGGGGCGCGGTCATCGTGCTCCTCACCCACTGACCACCCACCACAGCGTCCCCTTCCTCTTCCCCTTCCCCCGACGAACGCCGGTCCGCCGGCGCCGACCCGAGGAACCACCGTGCCGGAGACCAGCTTCAGCCGCGAGGAGATCCAGTCCTTCGCGCAGCTCAGCCCCTTCGAGCTGAAGGACAAGTTCATCCAGCTCGCCACCGCCGCCCAGGAGGAGAAGCCGGGGCAGAAGGACACCACCGCCCGCGCCATGCTCAACGCCGGTCGCGGCAACCCCAACTGGATCGCGACGGGTCCGCGCGAGGCCTTCTACGCGCTCGGCTACTTCGCGCTCGACGAATCGCGTCGGGTGTGGACCGCCGACAACCTCGGCGGCATGCCCGAGAAGGCGGGCATCGGCGACCGCTTCGACTCCTGGGTCCGACGCCACCCGGAGCTGCCCGGTGTCGAGATGCTGTCCGCGTGCGTCGCGTACGCGCTGTCGCGCTGGCCGTTCGACAAGGACGCCTTCGTCCACGAGCTCACCGATGCCATCACCGGTGACAACTACCCGGTGCCGGACCGGATGCTGACGCACGCGGAGCACGTGGTGCGCGGGTACCTCGCGGACGAGATGTTCGACAAGCGCCCCCCGGGGGACAACACCCTCTCCCTCTTCGCCACCGAGGGCGGCACCGCCGCCATGTGCTACATCTTCGACTCGTTGATGAAGAACGGAGTCCTCCACAAGGGCGACAAGATCGCCCTGATGACCCCGGTCTTCACCCCGTACATCGAGATCCCCGAACTCGACACCTTCGAGTTCGAGGTGGTCAACGTCTCCGCGAACCTCTTCGCCGAGACCGGCGTGCGCCAGTGGCGCTACCCCGAGGACCAGGTCGCCCAGCTCGCCGACCCCGCCGTCAAGCTGGTCTGCCTGGTCAACCCGAGCAACCCGCCCTCCCTGGCCCTGAGCGAACGGGTCGCGAACCAGATCAAGGACATCGTCGCGGGACCCAACCCCGACCTGATCATCGTCACCGACGACGTGTACGGCACCTTCGTGCCCGGCTTCCGCTCGCTCGCCGCCGAGCTGCCGCGCAACACCCTGCTGGTGTACTCGTACTCGAAGCACTACGGGTGCACGGGCTGGCGCCTGGGCGTCATCGGGCTGCACGAGGACAACGTCATCGACGAGATGATCGCCGGCTTCCCGCAGGAGCACAAGGACCGCCTGGCCAAGCGGTACGGAACGCTGAGCCTGGAACCCGAGAAGATCCGCTTCATCGACCGCCTCGTGGCCGATTCCCGCTCGGTGGCCCTCAACCACACGGCCGGACTCTCCCTGCCGCAGCAGGCGATGATGACCCTCTTCTCCCTCTTCGACCTGATGGCCGAGGGCCAGGCCTACAAGGAACGCATCCGCGCGATCGTCCACCGACGCCTCGACCTCCTCCTCGAAGGCGCGCAGATGAAGATCAGCGACGACGACCGGCGGGCGGGCTACTACATCGAACTGGACCTGCTCGCCGAGGCCGAGCGCACCCACGGCAAGGACTTCGCCGCCTTCCTGGAGAAGAACTACGAGCCCGTGGACCCGCTGTTCCGGCTCGCCGAACAGACCTCGGTGGTCCTCCTCAACGGGGGCGGCTTCGACGGCCCCGAATGGTCGGTCCGGGTCTCCCTGGCGAACCTGGACGACCTGGACTACCTGAAGATCGGCCACCACCTCAGGGGAATCTTCGACGACTACGCCTCGGAGTGGCGCCGCGCGCAGGCGACGGGCTGACGGCGAGGGGGTGCCCGCCCCACGGCGGGCACCCCCGCTGGAGCAACCGTGCGTCGCGCAGCCGCCGGGTACGGGGCGTGCCTCGCGCACGCGTACGCCGGGGCCGGATCAAGGGATCATCCCCCGCCATCCGCCCAGGCCCGCAGCACGACCGTGCAACCCGTCGAGTCGCGCGGAGGGACGATCTCGGACGCAGAGGGCGCTGAGAACCCGCAGCCCTCCAGCAGGTTCGCCCACTGGTAGGCCTCCCCCTCCCACCGGGGCACCGTCTCGGAGGGCACCCGGGCGGCCGTCGGCCCGTGCGCCTCGAACTGGGTTCCCGGGGTCAGGTGGGCCAGGACCAGCACGCCCCCGGGGCGTAGACGCCGGCAGATCGCCGGGAGGAGCACCTTCGGGTCTGTGAACCAGTGTGCGCCATACGCGGAGTACACGGCGTCGTACAGGTCCGTGGTGTGGTGCAGGTAATGCACGGCGTCGGCCTGGTGCACCTCGACCGCCGGCCCCCACCGGCGGTCGGCGGCGGCCACCTGCATCGGCGAGATGTCGACGCCGACGGCTCGCGCACCGAGGGCCGCGACGGCGGCGAGGCGGTCGCCCTTGCCGCACCCCAGCTCCAGGACGTCAGCCCCCGGCCCGACGCCGAGGAGTTCGACGCCGGGGCCGTGGCCCGGGTGGATCGTCCAGCTGAAGGGCGGCGGCGGGCCTTGGCGGCCGGCTGGGGTGAGGCCGGCATACCGGTCCCACTGGGACGAGGTGGTCATGGACGGCTCCGCGGGGAGAGGGCCCGGCCGCCGTGGCGGCCGGGCCCGTTGGGTCAGTCGTCAGACGGCAGCTGCATGACGAACCCGCGGGTGGGACGTTCGTCCGGATCGCGGGAAGTCGGCTGCTGTGCGGCCCGCCACGCTTCGACCAGCTCGGCGTACCGCGGGTCGTTCCACTCCTGCATGTGTCCTCCTATCGGGAGTGGAGCGTAGCGCCCGGTCAGACGGCGTTAGCTCGGTTCGGACAGGCACTGCGGGGTGGGCATGGGCTGGATCGGCCCGCAGTTCGGCGAGTGCTGGCAGGTCGCCGACACGTCGGTGACGCCGTTGTCCGGGCCCCGCCACAGCTCCCGGTCAACCGGGTAGCCGGCCATCTCGATCGCGACCATGGTGCGGTCGATGAATTCGGGGTCGTAGCGGCCGGAGGCCGGGAGTTCCGGGTAGTGGTGCACGAAGCCGCCCCCGAGGCGCTCGCACAGGCCGGTGTAGACGGCCGTGTGCAAGATCAGGGCGTGCCAGCCCTCGTCGACCACGCGGGACGGCGCGATGCCTCGCGCGCCCGTTGCCGCCGCGGCGACGAACTTCAGGCCTTCGAGCGTGACCCGCTCGGCCATGGTCCAGCCCATGTCGGGGTTGTCCTTGGCGACGGTCGCGATGACGGCGAAAAGGTCGGCGGGGGTGAGGAGGTCGCGGGCGTCACGGGTGCCGGGTTCCAGGGTCAACGTTGCGGTGGCGGCCTGCGCGGGGGTGGGCGGGCCGCCGGGCTTGGTGCTGCACGGCGGAGGGGGCGGGGTCGGACTGGTCATGTTCGTCTCCCTGGAAGTGGTGGTGCAGAGGTTCGTCAGCGGGTTCCTGCTGGGTCAGCGGACGCCGGTACGGCCGCCGCGCGTTCACGCGGCCTCGATGTTCGTGACGGCCGTGCTGAACTCGCGGCCGGACTTCATCCGGATGTAGGCGAGCGTCGCGTAGAACGCCTGGCCGTCATGCCGACCGACCTTCTCGCGCACCACGGCCATCAACTCGCCCTCGGCGCCGCAGGCAATGTCACGGACCCGGCGCCGCAGGAACGGGTGGTCCATGGCGGTGTACGGGTTGATCGGCGTGGTCACGAGGTGCTCCCTTCCGTCGTCAGCCGGTGGTGAGACCAGTCAACTGCGAGACGACGAAGTGGGACCATTTCCTATGCGGCACCCGCATACGGATATGCGCGCAGTGCGTAGGGGCACGCGAATCGACGGTTGAAACCCAAGACTGGGGGCACGTTGAGCATCACGCCGGCGGTCAAAGAAGCGTCCGCAGCCAAGGATTACGGGCGGGTCATCGAGTTGGTCCGCAAGGGCGCGAGGCTGACACAGACCCAGTTGGGCCAGACCTGCGGGCTGTCACAGTCGGCGGTGTCACGCCTTGAGAAGCGCGGGTCCGGGGCATACGCGACAGACGTCCTCGCGGTGATGGCGACCCACTTGGGCATCCCCGCCTCCCTGCTGGGGCTCGCGGACGCAGCGGTACGAGATGGGTACGAGCACATGGAACGAAGAAACTTCATGGGAGGAGTGGCCGCGGCAGCGGTAGCCCCAGCTCTGGCAGCGTTCCCCGATCCGAACGAGGGCGTTGGGCAAGCCGCAACGCTTCGGCTGGGCACGGCGTCCTACCGCCGCCTCGACGGGACCACCCCCTCAAGGGATCTCTCGGAAGCAGTGCAATCACACCTTCGGCTCGTGCAAACCGTGAGCCGAACCGCAAGCGACGATCGCCAACGGGCCCGGTTGGCGGCGGTCGGCAGCGAAGCCGCGAGCCTGGTGGGCTGGCTCTCGTGGGACATGGGCGATCACGGGTCAGCGCGAAGCTGGTACGGATCCGCGATCAAGGCGGCGCGCGCGGCAGGGGACCCCCTCCTCGCCTCCTACCAGGCAGGCAGCATGGCCCAGTTCGAGGCCGACGCCGGAAACGGGGCGCAGGCCCTGAACTGGACGCGGAAAGCGCGGGGCTTCCTGGACGCTCGTAGGCCGGCCGTCGCAGACGCGTGGCTGTCGGCGGTCGAGGCGCTCGCCCACGCTGCGGCGGGAGACGAGGAGGCGAGCGACCAGGCCCTGACCACGAGCCGGTCACTGGCCGCGCGGCTGGGGTCCGAGGACCCAGCCCCGTGGCCCTGGGTGTTCCGGTTCAGCGAGGCGAAGGTGGTGGCGGCGCGGGTTGCCTGCGGGGCCCGGCTGGGGCTGCCCGCCTGGGTCCTCGACGCTGACACGAAGGCGCTGGCCACCGGGCACACGAAGCAGCGCGCGCTCCTGCTGCTGGACATCGCGGCCGGCCATCTGGCGGCCGGCCGGGTCGAGGGCGCGTTCGCGATGGCCTCCCAAGCCCTGGAGTCCGGGGTCCAGTACCGTTCCGGACGGATCGTGGACCGTGCCCGTGCGGTCCGCCGCTCGTACCGCACCGCGTCACCGCCCAAGGTGGTCCGCGACTTCGACGAGCAGCTGCACGACGTCTACCTGTAGGGGAGGCACGCGATGCGTGTGGGAATCACCGGCCATCGAGGGCTGAACACGGAGGTCGAGCAGCGGGTTCGCGCGCTCCTGGAGACGGCGGTGAGCCAGAACGACGCCGTCGAGTTGGTGGGCGTCTCCTGCATCGCGGACGGCCCTGACGCCTGGTTCGCCGAGTATGTCCTCGCGCACGGTGGGTGTTTGGAGGTGGTGATCCCGGCTGACGAGTATCGCGACAACCTCCCTGCGGAGCACCGGGCCGTGTACGACCGCCTCCTAGGCCGGGCCACCGAGGTACACCGCACGGGGATGGCGGCCTCCGACTCGGCGGCCCACATGGCCGGCAGCGAGATCCTCGTCGGTCTTGTCGATGAATTGTGGGCCGTCTGGGACGGGAAGCCGGCATGGGGGTACGGGGGCACAGCGGACGTGGTGGCGTACGCCGAGCGAACGGGGGTACCGGTGCGCATTCTCTGGCCGGAAGGCGCCGGCCGCTGAGCCCCGGACGCACGCAAGCGCCCCCTCCCGGCCGGAGGCGAGAGGGGGTGTTCTCGGGTGGGGCTGCTGTCGGCGATGAGGTCGAGGGTGCTCGGCGCTCGATCCGCGCGGCCTGGGCTACTGGGCCGCGGATCCCACGACCGGGTAGTGGTCCGAGAGGGCGTCGTACGTGTAGGAGGTGCCCCAGCTGGAGACCGTCCAGGGGGTCGTCGTCTCCTTGATCACGTTGTTGTTCCAGCCGGCCGGGCGGGCGTGGCCCTTGCGGTGCAGGACGTAGTCCAGGTCCTCGCGCGGGTCGGTCGGGTAGCGGTACTTCGCGATAGAGTTCAGCGCGGTGTCGAAGGAGTACGGGTGGCCCGTGCGGCTGTCGGTGCCGGCCAGGTCGGCGTCGGCCAGCATGGAGGCGTACTCCGGGGTGCGCGAATCGACGTTCATGTCGCCCGCGACGATGACCTGTTCGGCCGCCGGTATGTTCTTCGCGTCCAGGAAGGCGTCGATGGCCCGGAACTGTCGGGAGCGCATCTGGGCCGCCTCGCCGGCCCCGCAGCCGGGGTCGGTGGACTGGGCGTGCGTGCCCACGACGTGCACCCGGGTGCCGTTCACGTCGAGGACGACGTAGGCGAAGCCCTTGTTGGACCACCAGTCGGCGCCGCACGCGTCCTTGTAGACGACCTGCTCCTTGCGGACGATCGGCCACTTGCTGAGGACCATCACCCCGCCGTCCTCGGGCGTGGTGGCGGAGTACGCGCCGCCCGTGGCGTCCCAGCCGCTCTTGCTGCGGCCCACCACCGGCGTGGCGTACGGGTAGCGGGAGGCGGAGTTCGCCCGCAGCGCGTCCGAGGCCGCGTTGTCGAAGGCCTCCTGGAGCACCACCACGTCGTGGCCCTGGTAGAAGGAGGCCTTGGGGATCTCGGCGGCCCGGTGGTCCTGGCCCCAGTTCGGGTAGAGGTTCTTGCTCATCAGGAACGCGTTGTACGTCAGCACGCTCAGCCGCGGCGTGGCGGCCTCCTCCGCCGCCGTGGCGGCGGGCGCGGTGGCGAGGGCCAGGGAACCGACGGCCAGGGCGGCGACGGCCGTGGCGGCGGCCCGGTGGCGGCGGTGCGAGATCTGCGGCATGGGGGTCTCCGTCATTCCTGCGGGAAGATCGACGCCGTCATACAAGCAGCCGCGGTTACTTCGGGGTAACACCCGTGACAAGACTTTCTGTCCTGCTCGGGACATCGTGGGGGACCGCCCGCCGGGGGCGGTCCGACGCAAGGGGTGAATACTGGAAGGACCGCCACAGGACACCCCGGGGGAGCACGGATGAGTACGAAGGCGACGCCCGGGACCACCGGCGACCACGACCCGGACCGCGAGCGCGGGAAAGCGCGCGGCCGCGATCCCGAGCCGCCGCCGCCCGGCGGAGTGCTCTGGAGCACCGCCGGGGACATCCGCTCCCTGCTGACCCTGCCCGCCGCCTTCACCCTCCAGGTCGCCCACCCCGCCGTCGGCGCCGGCGTCGACCGGTACTCCGTCTTCCGCACCGACCCCTGGGGGCGCGGCGAACGCTCGCTGCGCTCGGTGCAACTGTGGGTGTACGGCGGGGACGAGGCCGCCGCCGAGGGCCGGCGCGTGCGCCGTCTGCACCGGGAGATCCGGGGCGTCGACACCCGGGGCCGCGCCTACCACTCCCTCGACCCCGCCTGCTACGCCTGGGTGCACGCCACCGGCTTCCCCGTCTCCCTGTACGCCGGCCGCTACCTGTTCCGCCGCATCACCCCCGCCCAGGAGCGGCAGTTGTACCGGGAGTGGCTCCAGGTGGGCCGGATCCTGGGTCTGCGCGACCGGGACATGCCGCAGACCGTCGAGGAGTTCTGGCCCTACTACCACCGGATGCTGGCCGAGGAGATCGAGCCGACCAAGGTCGCCCGCGAACTGGTCGCCACCGACACCCCGGTGCCCCGCCCCGAACCCCGCTCCCGCGTCGCACGGGCACTGCTGCGCCCGACCTGGCCGCTGCTGCGGGTCGCCTACCTGCGCTTCCGGGCCTTCGTCACCGTCGGGTACATGCCGCCCGAGGCCCGGGCCGCCATCGGCCTGGAGTGGACGCCCGCGCAGGAGCGCCGGCTGCGCCGGCTCAGCACCGCCGCGCGGATCCTCGTACCGCTGCTGCCGGAGAGGGTGCGCTACCTGCCGATCGCCCGCGCCGCGCGGGCGCGCCGGCGCGCCGGAGTCCGCTGAGGACCCCGGCGCGCCCGCACGCGGTGCCGTCGGGCGCGATCAGTGGCCGTGGTCGTGGCCGGCGGCGTGACCCCGGTCGTCGCGGTCGTGGACGGTGTTCGTCGCGGCGATCTTCTTCCAGGACTTCGGCTCCGCCGCCGGCTTGGCGGGCGCCGCGCCGAAGGTGCGGGCGCCCGGGGCCGCCGCGGCCGACGGGGCGTAACCGGGCTTGCCCGCGGTGTAGAGCCAGGTCTCGAACAGCTGGGCGAGCGGCTTCTTCGAGATCTTCTCCGCGTACCGGACGAAGTCCCCGACCTTCGCGTTGCCGTAGGCCCGCTCGGTCGGCCAGCCCTTGAGGATCTTGAAGAAGGCCTCGTCGCCGATCTCGTCGCGCAGCGCCTGGATGGCGATGGCGCCACGGTCGTAGACGGCCCCGTGGAACTGGTTCTCGGCGCCCGGGTCACCCGGCTTGACCTGCCAGAACGGGTCCTCGGCCGGGCGGGAGGCGTAGGTCCACTGCGCGAGCTCGCGCGCGGTGCCCTCGCCCTCCTTCTCCGACCACAGCCACTGGCTGTAGCGGGCGAAGCCCTCGTTGATCCAGATGTCCTTCCAGTTGTCCACGGAGACGCTGTCGCCGTACCACTGGTGGGCCAGCTCGTGGACGACCACCTGGATGTTGGCGCCGTTCGCGAACTGGCGCGGGCTGTAGAAGGGCCGCGTCTGCGTCTCCAGGGCGAAGCCGCTGGGCACGTTCGGGACGTAGCCGCCCAGGGCGTTGAAGGGGTACGGGCCGAACACCCCTTCCAGCCACTCCGCGACCTCGCCGGTCCGCTCGATGCTCGCGCGCGCCGCGCCCGCGTTGTCGCCCAGGTCCTTGCTGTAGGCGTTGAGGATCGGCAGGCCGTTCGCGGTGGTGTCGGTGGTGATGTCGAACTTGCCGACGGCCAGCGTGGCCAGGTACGTGGCCTGCGGCTTGTTGGAGCGCCAGTTGTAGCGGGTCCAGCCGAGCTTGGAGGACTGCGACTGGAGGACACCGTTGCTGATGGCCTGGGTGCCGTCCGGGACGTTGATCGACACGTCGAAGGTGGCCTTGTCGAGCGGGTGGTCGTTGCTCGGGAACCACCAGGCGGCCGCGTCGGGCTCCTGCGCCGCGACCCCGCCGTCCGGGGTGCGCTGCCAGGCCGACCAGCCGTCGACCTTGAACTCCGAGGGCTTTCCCGCGTACTTGACGACGACGCTGACCTGCTTGCCGCGCGCGAGCGCCTTCTCGGGGGTCACCTCCAGCTCGTGGGCGCCGGAGGTGGCGAACTTGGCCTTGATCCCGTTGACGCGGACCTCGCTGACCTTGAGGCCGAAGTCGAGGTTGAAGCGCGACAGGTCCTGCTTGGCGGTGGCCAGGAGGGTCGCGGTGCCCTCCAGCAGGTCCGTCTTCGGCTGGTACTGCAGGCGCAGGTCGTAGTGGGAGACGTCGTAGCCGCCGTTCCCGCTGGCCGGGTAGTAGGGATCGCCGAGACCCGGGGCACCCGGAGTCGAGCTCGCCGCGGATGCCGGGATCACCAGCAGGAGGGAGGCGGCGAGCACGCTCGGGGCGATGACTGTGCGGCGCACGATGAGCTCCAAGTGGTAGGGGAGGCCGATGTGTTCGACCGTATTCACCCGCGATGCCCGCGTCATGTCCATGGCCACCTCTGTCACACGATCGCCATTCGGCCGTCACACCCCGCTCAGCGGACACCGTGCGGGGCCGGTGTTCCCGTACGGGGAGCCGCGCGCGGGGGCGCGGACCGTACGCGGTCGGGCGGGCGAACGGCGTCAGGAAGGCCGGAAATCGCCGGGTCCCGGATCCGCGGATCCCCGGATCCCCGGCGCGGGATCCCGGCCGGACGGGCCCCGGCCGGACGGGCGCCGCGACCGGAAGGGTGCCGGCCCGCCGGCCGGGCGTCGAGGAGGCGCGCGGGCGGCGACGGGCGCCGAAGGCCTCGACGGCGTCGCGGGCGCCGCGCGGGGCGGGGCGGGAACGCCGGGGTTCCCGGGGGTGCCGGGGCTCCCGGGGGTACCGGACATACTGAGCGGTCGGTAACCTGCGGGGCATGACGCTTCCCGCGCACGCCGCCCGCCGCTGTTGGCACGCCGCCATCAACCCCCTGCACTCCACCGTCTACTTCTCCCGCGACCTCGCCACCGAGTACGCCGCCCTCGGCGTCACCGACTCCGTGGCCGTCAACCTCGCCTCCCGCTCGGCCGCCATGGGCGCCGTCGGCCCCGGCGCGGTCACCGCCGCCTTCTACAACTACCGCCACGACCTCGTCGCCACCCACCTGCCCGCCGTCTGGCGGACCCTGACGCCCGAACAGGCCCTCGCCGCCCGACTGCGCGCCGTCGACGCCACCCTGCGCCGCGTCCTGGGACCCGAGGCCGTCGAGTCGCCCGAACTCGCCGAGGCCGCCGACCTCGCCCTGCGCGCCGCCGAGGCCTGCACCCGGCACGGCCGCACCCTCTACGCCGCCCACGCGGACCTCCCCGTCCCCACCGAGCCCCACCTGCGGCTGTGGCACGCCACCACCCTGCTGCGCGAGCACCGGGGCGACGGCCACCTCGCCGCCCTCCTGATCACCGGCCTCGACCCCCTCGAAGCCCTGGTCAGCCACACCGCCACCGGGCACGGCATGAGGCCGAAGTGGGTCAAGGGCATCCGCGGCTGGCGACAGGAGGACCTCGACGCCGCCGCCGACCGGCTGCGCGCCCGCGGAGCCCTCGACGCCGCCGGGGAACTCACCGAGGAGGGCGCAGCCCTGCGCGAGCGCCTGGAGACCGAGACCGACCGGCTCGACGCCGCCCCCTACGAGCACCTCGGCGCCGCCGGTCTCGCCCGCCTCCACGAACTCGGCGGCGGATTCGTGCGCCGGGCCGTCATGGGGGGCGCCTTCCCGGCGGACCTCACCGGCAAGGCCTGACCGGCAAGGCCTGAGCAACAAGGCCCGACCGGCGAGGCCCGACCGCGACCCGCAGGCCTCCCGACGTCCGCCGCGGCCACCTGCCACAATTGGCAGCCTTCCACGCAAACGAAGGCAGGCGGGACCGCAGTGACGATGTCCATCGAAGGCAGGATCGCCGAGGAGCTCGGCGTACGGGAGCGGCAGGTCAAGGCCGCCGTCGAGCTGCTCGACGGCGGCTCCACCGTGCCGTTCATCGCGCGCTACCGCAAGGAAGCGACCGAGATGCTCGACGACGCCCAGCTGCGCACCCTGGAGGAGCGGCTGCGGTACCTGCGCGAGCTGGAGGACCGCCGCGCGGCGGTCCTGGAATCCGTACGGGAGCAGGGCAGGCTCGACGCCGAGCTGGAGGCCCGGATCAACGCGGCCGACACCAAGGCCCGACTGGAGGACATCTACCTCCCCTTCAAGCCCAAGCGCCGCACCAAGGCCCAGATCGCCCGCGAGGCCGGCCTGGAGCCCCTGGCCGAGGGCCTGCTGAGCGACCCCTCCGTCGACCCGGCCGCCGCCGCGGCCGCCTTCGTCGACGCCGACAAGGGCGTCGCCGACCCGGCCGCCGCCCTGGAGGGCGCCCGCGCCATCCTCACCGAGCGCTTCGCCGAGGACGCCGACCTGATCGGCGACCTCCGCGAGCGCATGTGGGGGCGCGGCCGGCTCGCCGCGAAGGTCCGCGAGGGCAAGGAGGAGGCGGGCGCCAAGTTCGCCGACTACTTCGACTTCGCCGAGCCCTTCACCGCCCTTCCCTCGCACCGCGTCCTCGCCATGCTGCGCGGCGAGAAGGAGGACGTCCTCGTCCTGGACCTGGAGCCCGAGGCCCCCGAGGACGCCGACACCCCCGGCCCGTCCACCTACGAGGGCATCGTCGCCCGCCGCTTCGGCGTCGCCGACCGCGGCCGCCCCGGTGACAAGTGGCTCGCGGACACGGTCCGCTGGGCCTGGCGCACCAAGATCCAGGTGCACCTCGGCATCGACCTGAGGACCCGGCTGCGCGCCGCCGCCGAGGACGAGGCCGTACGGGTCTTCGCGGCGAACCTGCGCGACCTGCTGCTCGCCGCCCCCGCCGGCACCCGCGCCACCCTCGGCCTGGACCCGGGCTTCCGCACCGGCGTCAAGGTGGCCGTCGTCGACGCGACCGGCAAGGTCGTCGCGACCGACGTGATCCACCCGCACGTTCCCGCCAACAAGTGGGACGCCTCGCTGGCCACGCTCGCCCGCCTCGCGAAGGAGCACGCGGTCGAGCTCGTCGCCATCGGCAACGGCACCGCTTCCCGCGAGACCGACAAGCTCGCCGGCGACCTCATCGCCCGCCACCCGGAGCTGAAGCTCACCAAGGTGATGGTCTCGGAGGCCGGCGCGTCCGTGTACTCGGCCTCGGCCTTCGCCTCCCAGGAACTGCCCGACATGGACGTGTCGCTGCGCGGCGCGGTCTCCATCGCCCGTCGGCTCCAGGACCCGCTCGCCGAACTCGTCAAGATCGACCCGAAGTCCATCGGCGTCGGCCAGTACCAGCACGACCTGTCCGAGGTGAAGCTGTCCCGCTCCCTCGACGCGGTGGTCGAGGACTGCGTCAACGGCGTCGGCGTCGACGTCAACACCGCCTCCGCGCCGCTCCTGTCGAGGGTCTCGGGCATCAGCGGCACCCTCGCCGAGAACATCGTCGCCCACCGCGACGCCAACGGTCCCTTCCGCAGCCGCAAGGGCCTCAAGGACGTCGCCCGCCTCGGCCCGAAGGCCTACGAACAGTGCGCCGGCTTCCTGCGCATCCGCGGCGGCGACGACCCGCTGGACTTCTCCAGCGTCCACCCCGAGAGCTACCCGGTGGTGCGGGCGATGGGCAAGACCGCGGGCGCCGAGGTCGCGGCCCTGATCGGCAACACCTCCGTCCTGCGCTCCCTGCGGCCCGAGCAGTTCGTCACCGACTCCTTCGGCCTCCCGACCGTCACCGACATCCTGCGCGAGCTGGAGAAGCCGGGCCGCGACCCGCGTCCCGCCTTCAAGACGGCCACCTTCAAGGAAGGCGTCGAGAAGATCGGCGACCTGGCCCCCGGGATGATCCTGGAGGGCGTGGTCACCAACGTGGCCGCCTTCGGCGCCTTCATCGACATCGGCGTCCACCAGGACGGCCTCGCGCACGTCTCCGCCCTGTCGAAGACCTTCGTCAAGGACCCCCGCGACGTGGTGAAGCCCGGCGACATCGTCCGGGTGAAGGTCATGGACGTCGACATCCCCCGCAAGCGCATCTCCCTGACCCTGCGCCTGGAGGACGAGGCCGGCGCCGAACGCGGCGCCGGAGTGCCCGGCCGGCGGGAGGAGCGGCGCGAGGACCGCCGCGGCGGCGGACGCCCGCCGCAGCAGCGCGGCGGCGGCCAGACCGGCCAGACCGGCAACGGCGGCAACGGCCAGGGACGGAGCGGAGGTCAGGGACAGGGCCAGGGCGGACGCGGCGGACGCGGCGGCGCCGGCGACCGCCGCCAGGGCGCGCAGGGCGGCGGCCGTCCCTCCTCGGCGCCCGCGCCGGCCAACAGCGCCATGGCCGACGCCCTGCGCCGGGCCGGCCTCACCGGCCCCGACCAGGGCCGGGGACGCTCCTGACACGGCGACCGGCCCCGCCGGCCGGCGGGAAGCGGCACGAAGCGGCAGGAATGGCCGAATAGGCACCCCACCAGCGGGAATGCCTTGCCAACCCGCCCGGCACGTCTGTAGGGATGGTGGAACGCCCGTTCGTCACGCGCGAACGGGCGTTCCGCATTCCCCCACCGGGGCCCCACCCCCGAGCCCGCCCCAAGGCACAGGACGCCATGCCGCCACCCACCCACGCCTACCGACGCTGCCCGCGAAAGGGTCCGCGGAGGGAACCGCACATGCCCCACCGGAACCTCAGCCTGCGCAAACGGTGCGAGGTGATTCTCGGTCACATGGACCTCGCGCCACCGCTGTCCCTCGACACCCTGTGCGCCCGCATCGCCGAGCGCCGGGGCCGGCCGATCCGCCTGCACCCGCTCCCCGAGGAGGCCGCCGCGTCCGGGGTCTGCGGACTGTGGGTCGGCACCGACACGGTCGACCACGTCTTCTACGAGGACCGCACCACCCCCCTGCACCGCGAGCACATCGTGCTGCACGAACTGGGCCACATCCTCTTCGGCCACCACTCCCTCGACGGCGAGGAGAGCGACGGGCACGCCCCCGTGGTCCTCGGCCGCACCGACTACAGCACCCGCCAGGAGCGGGAGGCGGAGATGCTCGCCAGCATGATCCGCGTCCGCATCCGCACCTCCGGCGCCGCGCACGCGCGGCCCGCCTCCGCCGCCCGGGGCGCGCTCGCCCGGCTGGAGTCCGCCATGGGCTACGAGCGGGGCGTGCGCGATGGCGGCTGAGCTGCTCGCCCTCGGCGACCGGCTGGCCCTCCCCAGCGTCCTCGCCCTGTGGGCCGCCGTCCTGCTGCGCGCCCCCGGCGCCCTGCGCTCCCCGGAGCAGCGCGGACTGTGGCTCGCGGTCGCCACCGCCGCCGCCGCGATGACCCTGAACCTGCCCGCCGTCGTCGCCTACGCCATGAGCCGCGATCCCGGCTACGCGCACTCCGTCGGCCTCGTCCGCAACGTCATCGGGGTGCTGTCCGCCGGCGCCGTCCTCTACTTCGTCGCCGCCGCCACCCGCGGCCCGCGCCTGCGCCTGGCCTCCTGCGCGGGCACGGCCGCCTGGCTCGCCACCCTCCTGACCCTGGACCTGGCGGCCCCGGCGCACGGCCCCCACACCATCGGGTCCGCCGGCGCCCCGGTGCCCTCGCTCTCCTACTGGCTCGTCCTGGTCTCCGCCCACCTCGTCGCCAACACGATCTGCGTGCGGGTCTGTTGGCGCTACAGCCGGCGCACCGAGAGCCGCGGGCTCGCCGCCGGACTGCGCCTGTTCGGCCTCGGCACGGCGCTGGCGGGGCTGTTCTGGTTCGCCTTCCTGCTCAAGGCCCTGTTCGGGACCACCTGGGCGATGCCCGCCCTGCCCCTGCTGATGAACCTGCACGGCCTGTTGCGGGCCGCGGCCATCCTGGTCCCGACCCTGTTCACCCTGCGCCGCACCACCGCCGACATCGCCACCGCCTGGCGGCTGTGGCCGCTGTGGCGGGACCTGGTCCAGGCCGTCCCGCACGTGGTGCTCTCCGAGCCCCGCACGGGCCGGGTCCTGGAGCTGCTGTGGCCGCCCGTACCGCGCGACCTGCTCGTCTACCGCAAGGTGATCGAGACCCGCGACGCGATCCTGATCCTGGGCGAGTACGCGGCCCCCGGCGCGACGGAGCGGGCGCGCAGCCACGTCGCCGGCAGCGGGATCCCCGAACCCCGGCGCGCGGCCGCGGCGTTGGCCTGCGTACTGAAGGAGGCGCGCCAGGCCAAGCTCGCCGGGCGGACCGGGGTGCCCGGGCCGACCCCCGGCCTGGAACTGCCCGCCGAGATCAGGGCCTCGGGGGAGGGCGGCGACCTGGAGGGCGAGGCCCGCTTCCTCGTGGACGTCGCCCGCGCCTACGACTCGCGGGCCGCGACCGCCTTCGCCCCCGGCGCGGCCTGACCGGCCACCGACGCCGACCGATCCGCCGTACGGGACCGCCGCGCGCGGCCCCGCGCACCGAACCGCAGGAAGTGGGACCCAGTTGACCACCGTACTCATCACCGGCGCCAGCGCCGGACTCGGCGCCGCCTTCGCGCGCGGCTTCGCCGCCAAGGGCTGCGACCTGGTCCTCGTCGCCCGCGACAGGGAACGCCTCGAATCCGTCGCCGCATCGCTCGCCGGGGAGTTCGGGACGGTCTGCGAGGTCCTGCCCGCCGACCTGCTCGACACCGGCGACCTCGAACGCGTCGCCGCCCGGCTCGCCGGCACCGCCCGACCGGTCGACGTCCTGGTCAACAACGCCGGCTTCGGACTGCCCGCCCCCTTCCCGTACAACCCGTACGCGGACGAGGAACGGATGCTCGACCTGCTGGTCAAGGTGCCGCTGCGGCTCACCCACGCCCTGCTCCCGGGCCTGCGCGAGCGGCGCCGGGGCGCCGTCCTCAACGTCTCCTCGGTCGCGGGCCTGCTGCCGACCGGCACCTACGGGGCGGCCAAGGCCTGGGTCACCGCCTTCAGCGAATCCCTGCGCGTCGACATGGAGCCGTACGGTGTGCGCGTGCTGGCCGTCGTACCGGGCTTCACCCGCACCGAGTTCCAGGAGCGGGCCGGCATGGACGTCAGCGCCCTGAGCGAGGCGGTGTGGCTGGAGCCCGAGGCGGTGGTCGCCAAGGCCCTGAGCGACCTCGCCCGGCGCCGCCCGATCAGCGTCACGGGCCGACGCTACCGGGCGTACGCCCTGGCCGTACGCCACCTGCCGCGCGGGTTCGTCGCCCGGAAGATGGCCCGCAGGCGCGCGGCCCCGACGGGGACGCGCACCTGACGCACGGCCGCACCGCACCGCACCGGGCGGTGCGGGGGCCGGGCTACAGCTCCGTGACCTTGCCCTCCGCGACCTCCAGGCGGCGGGTCACGTGGACCGCGTCGAGCATCCGGCGGTCGTGGGTCACCAGCAGCAGGGTGCCCTCGTAGGCGTCGAGGGCCGCCTCCAACTGCTCGATCGCCGGCAGGTCGAGGTGGTTCGTCGGCTCGTCCAGGACCAGCAGGTTCACCCCGCGCCCCTGGAGCAGCGCCAGGGCCGCGCGCGTGCGCTCGCCCGGGGAGAGGGTCGCCGCCGGACGCAGCACGTGCGCCGCCTTCAGGCCGAACTTGGCCAACAGCGTGCGGACCTCGGCCGGTTCGGTGTCCGGCACCGCCGCGCAGAACGCCTCCAGCAGCGGCTCGTCGCCCAGGAAGAGCCCGCGCGCCTGGTCCACCTCGCCGACCAGCACGCCCGAACCGAGGCCGGCGGCGCCCGAATCCGGGGCGAGCCGGCCCAACAGCACTGCGAGGAGCGTGGACTTGCCGGCGCCGTTGGCCCCGGTGATCGCCACCCGGTCGGCCCAGTCGATCTGGAGGCTCGCCGGCCCGAAGGCGAAGTCGCCCCGCCGCACGGCCGCCTCGCGCAGGGTGGCGACGACCGAGCCGGAGCGCGGGGCCGACGCGATCTCCATGCGCAGCTCCCACTCCTTGCGCGGCTCCTCGACCACCTCCAGCCGTTCGATCGCGCGCTGCGTCTGGCGGGCCTTGGCGGCCTGCTTCTCGCTGGACTCCCCGCGCAGGTTCTTGCCGATCTTGTCGTTGTCGCTCGCCTTGCGGCGGGCGTTGCGCACGCCCTTGTCCATCCAGTTGCGCTGCATCTGGGCCCGGCCCTCCAGGGCGGCCTTCTTGCCCGCGTACTCCTCGTACTCCTCGCGGGCGTGACCGCGGGCGCGCTCGCGCTCCTCCAGGTAGGACTCGTAGCCGCCGCCGTAGAGGTTGATCTGCTGCTGGGCCAGGTCCAGTTCCAGGACCTTGGTGACGGTCCGGGTGAGGAACTCGCGGTCGTGACTGATGACGACCGTGCCCGCGCGCAGCCCCTTGACGAACTGCTCCAGCCGCTCCAGACCGGCGAGGTCGAGGTCGTTGGTGGGCTCGTCGAGGAGGAACACGTCGTAGCGGGACAGCAGCAGCGAGGCGAGACCCGCCCGCGCCGCCTGCCCGCCGGACAGGGCCGCCATCGGCAGGTCCAGGCTCACCGAGAGCCCGAGCTCGCCGGCCACCTCCTCGGCCCGCTCGTCGAGATCGGCGCCGCCCAGGTCCAGCCAGCGGTCCAGGGCCTCCGCGTACGCGTCGTCCGCTCCCGGGGTGCCGTCGACGAGTCCCTGCGTGGCCGCGTCGAGCTCCGCCTGCGCGGCGGCGACCCCGGTGCGGCGGGCCAGGAAGGTACGGACCGACTCGCCCTCGCGCCGCTCCGGCTCCTGGGGCAGGTGGCCGACGGACGCGCCGGGCGGGGACAGCCTGAGCTCACCGGTCTCGGGGGTGTCGAGCCCGGCGAGCATCCGCAGCAGGGTCGACTTGCCGGCGCCGTTGACGCCGACCAGGCCGATGACGTCACCGGGCGCCACCACGAGGTCGAGATCGGCGAAGAGCGTGCGCTCACCGTGCGCGGCGGTGAGCTTCTTGGCGACGAGGGTTGCAGTCATGATGCCCCGATCCTATCCGCGCCCCGCCGCACCCCCGGCGGCCACCGCCCGCCCGCCCGCGACCCCCGCCGGCCCGCCCCGCACCGAGCCGGAAGTCCCTAGGCGCCGATCAGGCGCAGCCCGCACCACAGGGCGGTCACGGCCACCACCAGGGCGGCGGGGGTGGTGAGCAGGCCGAGCCGGGTGAAGCGGCCGAGGCCCACCGGTACGCCGTGCTCCAGCAGGACCCGCCGCCACAGCAGGGTCGCCAGCGAGCCCGCGTAGGTGAGGTTCGGGCCGATGTTCACGCCGATCAGCACGGCCAGGACCGGCCCCGCCCCGCCGCCGGCCGCCAACGGCAGCAGGGCCAGCACGGCGGGCAGGTTGTTGATCAGGTTGGCCAGGACGGCGGCCACCCCGGCCACGGCGAGCAGCGTCGGCAGGGAGTCCCCCTCCGGCAGCACCCGGGCCAGGCCGTCGCCGAGCCCGTGGTCCACGACGGCCCGGACGACCACCCCGAGCGCGAGGACGAACAGGCAGAACGCGGGAGCGGCCGAGGCCACGACCTGCCGCACCGTCGTCTCCCGGCGGCGCAGGGCCCGTACCCCCAGGGCGATCGTGCCCGCCAGCGCCGCCCACGCGGGGCTCGCCCCGGCGACCGAGGCCACGGCGAAGCCGACCAGGGTCAGCGACAGCACCACGAGCGCGAACCGCGGCATCGGCGCCGGCTCGACCGCCTCGGGGACGTGCTCGGGCGGGGCCGCCAGGTCGGCCCGGAAGAAGCGGCGGAAGACGGCGTACTCGACGGCGATGGCGCCGACCCAGGGCAGGAACATCAGGGCCGCGAACCGGGTGAAGGTGAGCCCGCTGGCGGCGAAGGCCAGCAGGTTGGTCAGGTTGGACACCGGAAGCAGCAGCGACGCCGAGTTGGACAGGTGCGCGGTGGCGTGGACGTGCGGGGCCGGCCGGGCCCCGAGGCGGGCGGCCGTCGCCAGCACCACCGGGGTCAGCAGCACCACCGTGGCGTCGAGGCTGAGCGCGGCCGTCACCCCGGAGGCCACCAGGAACACCCCGCCGAGCAGCCCGACGGGGCCACCGCCGGCCGCCCTGCGGGCCACGGCCGCGCCGGCCGCGCGGAAGAGCCCCTCGTCCGCGCACAGCTGGGCCAGGGCCAGGATCACCGCGAGGAAGCCAACCACCGGAAGCAGCTCGCGGACCTGCGCCCAGGCGTCGGACGGCGACACCGCGCCGAGCGCCACCAGCAGCCCGGCCGCCGGCACCGCGGCCGCCGCCTCCGGCAGTCCGCGCGGGCGCAGCACGGCGAAGCCCAGGACGCACAGGAGCAGGGCGGCCGAGAGGGACTCGGCGAGGACGGTGTTCAGGGCGCTGCTCCGGAAGGACGGGTCGGTGACGGGCCGGAGCCAAGGATCGCAGCCCCGCCCGGGCCGCCCCGCACCGGATGCCCGATGGCCGGATAGGTGGGATCCCCGTCATTGCGGCCATCGGCGGTGCGTCACACCATGGAGGCATGACGTCGCGAAACGTACTGGTCGTCCTCTACGACGGGGTCCAGAGCCTGGACGTGACCGGCCCGGTCGAGGTGTTCAACGGGGCCTCGCGCTGCCCCGGCGACCGGGAGGGCTACACGATCCGGACGGTCTCCCCGGGAGGCACCCCGGTGCGCACCGACAGCGGTCTGAACCTGCTTCCGGACGGCCCGCTGGAAGGCGCCCGGCCCGACGCGGACACCACCCTGCTGGTCCCCGGCGGGCGGTACTCGGGCGATTTCGAGCCCCGGATCACCGAGTGGCTGCGCGCGTACGGGGGACGCGCGGGCCGCCTGGTCTCCGTGTGCACCGGCGGCCTGCTGCTCGCCGAGGCGGGACTGCTCGACGGCCGCCGGGCCACCACCCACTGGAACGCGTGCGAGGGGATGGCCCGCGCCTATCCGGCGGTGACGGTGGAACCGGACCCGATCTACGTCCGCGACGGCCACGTCGCCACTTCCGCCGGGGTCACCGCCGGCATCGACCTGGCCCTGGCCCTGGTCGAGGAGGACCACGGGCGGGACGTGGCCCTGCTGGTCGCCCGGCACCTGGTGGTGTTCCTGCGCCGGCCGGGCAACCAGGCGCAGTTCAGCGCCCAGCTCGCGGCGCAGACCGCCCGGCGCGAGCCGCTGCGGGAGGTCCAGCGGTGGATCGCCGAGCATCCGGGCGGCGATCTGAGCGTGGAGGCTCTCGCCGGGCGGGCCGCGCTGTCCCCGCGACACTTCGCGCGCGCCTTCCAGGCCGAGACGGGGGTCACGCCGGGGAGGTACGTGGAGCGGGTGCGGGTGGAGCACGCGCGGCGGCTGCTGGAGGACACGGGGGAGGGGGTGTCGCAGATCTCCCGGGCGTGCGGGTACGGCACCCCGGAGGCGCTGCGCCGCGCCTTCCTGCGCCACCTCGGCCAGTCCCCGGCCGAATACCGCCGCCGCTTCGGCCCCACGCCGCCCGCCGCACCCCCCGCTCGCGTCCCCGCCCTCGACCCGCTCTGACCCGACCGTCCCCACGGGCCGTCCCCGTACGGCCGTTCCCGTACGACCGCCGCCCGATCCCGGGCGGCGCGACCGCACACCGTCCGCTCCCGAGGAGCCAGCCATGCAGATCGCCGTACTGCTCTACGACCGCTTCACCGCCCTCGACGCCATCGGTCCCTTCGACACCCTGGGCCGGCTCCAGGACGCCGAGGTCGTCTTCGTCTCCGAACACCCCGGGCCCGTGCGCACCGACAACGGCTCCCTCGCGCTCGTCGCCGACAAGGCCCTCGACGAGGTCACCCGACCCGACATCGTGATCGTGCCCGGCGGCCCGCATCCCGAGCTGCAGATGGACAACCCGGCCGTCCTCGACTGGCTGCGCTCCGTGGACGCGACGACGACCTGGACCACGTCCGTGTGCACCGGCTCGCTGCTCCTGGCCTCCGCCGGCCTCCTCGACGGCCGCCGGGCCACCAGCCACTGGCTCTACCTCGACCGGCTGCGCCCCTTCGGCGCCGAGCCCACCGGGGACCGGGTGGTCTACGACGGCAAGTACGTGACCGCCGCCGGGGTCTCCTCCGGCATCGACATGGGCCTCGGCCTCCTCGGCCGGATCGCCGGCGACACGTTCGCGCAGACCGTGCAGCTCATGTGCGAGTACGACCCCCAGCCGCCCTACGACGCCGGTTCGCCGGAGAAGGCCCCCGCCCCGATCGTCGCGGCGCTGCGCGCGGTCAATCCGTTGGACGCCAGCTGAACTTCGGCGTCCGGCGCTCCAGGAAGGCGGCGACGCCCTCGGCGGTGTCGCCGCTGCCGGCCGCCTGGCCGGCCCAGTACCCGTCCCGGTCGGCGCGGCCGTCGGCGAACTCCTTGGCCGCCGCCTGCGTCAGGCGCGAGCGGGTCGTGAGGGTCCGGGCGAACGCGGCCACCCGCTCGTCCAGCCGACCGGCCGGCAGCAGTTCGTTCAGGAAGCCCGCCCGCAGCGCGGTGTCCGCGTCGATCAGCTCGGCGGAGAAGAGGAGGTACTTGGCCCAGGCGGGGCCGACCAGGGAGGCCAGCCGCCGGGTGGACGAGGGCGGGTAGACGATCCCCAGCCTGGCGGGGGTCACCCCGAAGGAGGCGCCCTCCTCCGCGAACCGCAGGTCGCAGGCGGCGGCCAGCTGGCTCCCGCCCCCCACGCAGAACCCGCGGACCGCCGCGATCGTCGGCAGCGGGAACGCGGCGAGGGCCTCCTCCGCCGCCACCGCGAGGGCCTGCGGGTCGTCGTCCCCGGTGAGGGAGGAGATGTCCGCGCCCGCGCAGAAGGTGGGACCGTGCCCCGTCAGGACCAGGACGCGCACGTCGGGATCCGCCCCGAGGCGCGCGAGCTCGCGCGGCAGCGCCCGCCACATGGCGGCCGTCATGGCGTTCCGCTTGGCGGGGTGCGAGATCACGACGGTGGCCACGCCGTCGGACACGGAGGAGTGCAGGCCTGCGTCCATGCGCCGGATGCTATCCCGGGCGCCCGATCCTATGATCGGGGGGAGTCCGTCCGACCGGGGGAGTCCGTCGCGGGGGGTGCTGAAAGGTGGCACACGTCCATGGGCACCGACCGCACCGACCACCCGGCCGATCACACGGGCCGCGGCGCTCACCACGGCCGCACGGGTCCGCAGCAGGACCGAAGGAAACTCAGCCGCGGCTTCGGCCTGATGGCCCTGCTCGGGGTCGTCCTCGTCCTCGCCGGGCTGGTGGGCCTCTGCTACACCGGGTTCGCGACCCTCACCTCGATGTTCCTGTTCGGCTGGCTCCTGCTGATCGGTGGCGTGATCGGCCTGGTGCAGGCGGTGCAGGCGCGCAAGAGCAACTACTTCTGGCTGGCCGTCATCGTGGCCGCCATCAACATCGCCGCCGGTTTCGTGATCCTGCGGCGCCCCGAGGCCAGTGCCGAGGCGCTGACCATGTTCGCGGCGCTGTTCTTCCTCATCGGAGGCGTGTTCCGGCTCGCGGGCGCCCTCGTGGTGCGCGGGGCGCACTTCGGGCTCACCCTCGTCCAGGGCGCCTTCGGCGTCCTGCTCGGGATCCTCGTCCTGTGGAGCTGGCCGGGCAGCAGCCAGTACGTGATCGGCGCGTTCTTCTCGCTCGCCCTGCTGTTCGACGGGCTGAGCCTGATCGCCCTGGGCATGGGAGCCCGGCGGATCCTGGGCCTCGTCAAGGACGAGGAGCCCGAGGGTACGGTCGTGGGCGGCGCCGCGGACCCCGGCGCGGCCACCCCCGCTCCGGGCACATCGGATCAGGAACGGTCGAACAACTGACTCCGTCATACGCCGGCGGTCAAAAAGCGTCCGATTGCCGCTGACTTATGGTCAGCGGTCCGGTCCGGACCAGCGTCTTCTCCACTCTTGACACGTGGAGACGATCGAGCGTGAAGACGGGGGCCGGAAGATGAACGAGAGCGGGAGTGTCCCGCCGGCCGGGGGAGGTGAGGTGCCGGCTCCGGCCGACCCCCTCGCGTACGAAGGGGTGTGGCGCTTCACCGCCCCCGCGGTAGAAGAATCCGTTCCGCAGGCCCGCCGGGCCGTGCGCGACCTGCTCGGCCGCCAGGGGGTGCCGGCCCACCGGGACGTGGTGTACTCCCTGCTGCTGATCGTCTCCGAGCTGGTGACGAACTCGGTCCGGCACGCGGCGCTTCTCTCCCCCGAGGTGGCCGTCGAGGTGGCCGTGGGGCGGGCGTGGGTACGGGTGGCCGTCGAGGACAACCACCCGTACCGGCCCAAGGCGCTGGAGGCCGACTTCGGCCAGACCGGCGGCCGGGGCCTGCTGCTCGTGCGCGAGATCACGCGCGAGGCCGGCGGGGTGTGCGACGTCGAGCACACCTCCACGGGGGGCAAGGTGATCTGGGCGGCCCTGCCGCTGACCACCCCGGCCCCGGCCGCCGTCGGCTGAGCGCGGGCCCGGCCGCCCGAGCCCGCCGCCGCGGTTCGCCCCGGCCACCGCTACCAGCCGGCGGCGTCGCCCGTCAGCTCGCGGATCGCGGGCCGGGCCGCGTCCAGCACCGTCATGAACCAGGCGGAGAAGGGTGCCTCGGCGTGCCGCTTCGCCAGCTCCTCGGCCGTGACGAACGCGGTGTCGCCGACCTCCTCCGGATCCGGTCGCGGCGTCGAGCGCGCCAGTCCCACGAACAGGTGGTTGTACTCCTGCTCCACCAGGCCCGACGCCGGGTCCGGGTGGTTGTAGCGCACGGTCCCCGCCTCCGCGAGCAGCGCGGGCGAGAGGCCGAGCTCCTCGTGGGTGCGCCGGGCGGCCGCCGCGAACGGCGACTCGTCGGGGTAGGGGTGCCCGCAACAGGTGTTCGACCAGACGCCGGGGGAGTGGTACTTCCCGAGGGCGCGCTGCTGGAGCAGCAGCCGGCCCTGCTGGTCGAAGAGGAACACGGAGAACGCCCGGTGCAAGAGCCCGGGTGCCTGATGCGCGGAGAGCTTCTCCGCCGTGCCGATGGTGTTCCCGGACTCGTCGACCAGTTCGAGCATGATCGGTTCCTGAGTGCCGGTGCCGGGGGACGCGTGGCCTGCGTCGGTGGCTGGTGTGGTCGGCATACCCATCCTTCGCTTCGGACTTCGACCTTCAGTCTGCCGTACAAAAGAGGCTTGTCCCCACTTCGGTGATCCGCGCATGTCCCCTCCCCGCCGCGTGGTAGGGCGGCGGGGAGGGGCGTGCTCAGCGGGTCGCCGGCACCTTCGGACGCGGGATCAGACGCCGAACGGCGCCGGGTACGCGATGGTCCCCGTCGGCACCGGAACGGAATCGTCCAGTACCAGCGCCATCATCGCCTCGTCCGGCACCTCGAAGGGTGCCCGGATGCCGAACCGGGAGGCCGGTACGAAGCCGAAGCGCGGGTAGTAGGCGGGATGGCCCAGCACCAGCACCAGCGACTCCCCCCGCTCCCGGGCCGCCGCCAGCAGCGCGCGCACCACCGTGCTGCCCGCGCCGGAGCGCTGCAGCTTCGGATCGACGGCCACCGGCGCCAGCGCGAGCGCCGGTGCGCCGTCCACCTCGCACCGGGTCAGCAGGGCGTGCGCCACCACCGCACCGTCGGACCCCTCGGCCACGTAGGACAGCCCCGGCAGCCAGGCCGCGTCGGCGCGGAGCGCGTCCACGAGATCAGCCTCCAGCGGGGTTTCGAAGGCGGCCAGGTTGACGCCCCGAACGGCCGCCCGATCGGACTCCGTCTCCGGACGGGTCCGCCGCGGGTCGCCGTCGCCGGCGCGCACCGGGGTCAGCACGTAGCCGGTGTACCCGTACTCGTGTCCGTGCCGTTCCCGTACGGCGAGCTCCTCGCGTACGGCGGCCAGCGCGACGGCCCGGGCCGCGTCGCCGCCCGGGGCCTCGCGGACCCGCTCGCCGAGCGGACCGTAGTACTCGGCCCAGTCGGAGTCCGGCTGGGGCAGCAGACCCAGCAGCCGGTACCCGGCCGCCTGGACGGCGGCGATGTTGCGGGAGCCCGACCGCAGCGGGTATTGGGGGTCCCAGAAGGCGCGGGCGCCGGCCGAGGGTTCCCCGGTGGTCCACTCGCACTCGCTCAGCACCAGCGTGCCGCCGGGCGCGAGCAGCCTCTTCCACTCGGCGAGCGCGCGGTCGAAGCCGATGTTGTAGGCCGAGCCCTCGGCCCAGACCAGGTCGAAGGAGCCGTCCTCGAAGGGGAGCGCCCCCATGTCGGCCCGGACGGGCCGGATCCGGTCGGCGAGGCCGCGCGCGTCGGCGGCGGCCCGCAGTTCGTCGAGGAACGGCTCGTGCAGGTCGACGGCGGTCACCTCGGCGCGGCCGGCGCCGCCGGCCTCGGCGGCGAGCAGCAGCGCGCTGCGGCCCGGACCGCAGCCCAGGTCCAGGACGCGCGGCCGCTCGGGCAGCGCTCCGGACAGGGACAGCAGGTGACGGGTGGAGGCGTCGGAGCCGGGGGACTGCCGGGGCAGGCCGCCGTGCAGCTCCATGAACGCCGCGAAGACCGCCTCGGGGGAGGGGGAGGCGGAATCAGGCGTGGTGGAGGTGGAGGTCGGGGTGGAAGTGGTGTGACGGGTGTTGTCGGACAACGTGAACCCTTGTGAACGGGGGCTCCGGCCGACGGGTTGGGATCGGTGAGATCAGACCCGGCCGGACGCCCGGAGGGAAATGGGGATGTACCGGAGTTCGCTGCGCACGGCCGCGACCACTACGACGGTCATCAACCCACCTCTTCCTCTCTCGGACCCGTAAGGCTCCACGTGACGGTCTGTACTCGGTCTGTGCACGACCGCCGGGAAGCGGTCGGGAGAACAGGTGTACGAGACTCGTGCACGTACGCCGTCCAGCGTAACAGCAGGGCCGAACGGCTGGTGAACGACGCCTTCCATTCATCCGATAGCCTCTGCCGACGTGCCGCCGCCCCCTCGGGCGCCCGCCGAGCGGCCCGTCGAACGTGTTCGTCGCAAGGAGTGAGTTCGTCTGTCGACCGTCATCCTCACCGGCCCGCCGGTACCCGGATCACCGCTCCAGGACGAGCTCCGCTCGCTCGGCTTCGACGTCCGCCCGGTCCCCGGGCCCGAGGACGCCGCCGCCGCGCTGGCCGACGTACCGGCCCACGAGCGGGTGGCGGTGGTCGACAGCGCCTTCGTCGGTCACCCGCACGCCCTGCGCCTGGCCCTGACCGACCCGCGCTTCGACGCCTGCGCGGTCACGGGCGCCCTCGCCGTCCAGGCCGGCGCGCGCGGAGCCCTCGACCGGGCCGCGGCCCTGGCGCCCGAGAGCGTAGGGGCCGGATCCGGCCCCTACCCGGACCGGCTCGCCGCCGCCGTCGAGGCCTCCGGGACCGACGTCCGGCGCCCCGAGCTCGGCACGCTCGTCGCCGCCGTCCCCGCACCGGGGGCGGAGCGCGACCGGGCCCTGGCCGAGGTGGCCGCCGTCGACGACGAGGCCGTCCGGCTGCGGACGGCCGTCAAGTCCCGCGACGGGTTCTTCACCACCTTCTTCGTCAGCCCGTACTCCCGCTACATCGCCCGCTGGTGCGCCCGCCGGGGCCTGACCCCGAACCAGGTCACCACCGCCTCGCTGATCACCGCGCTCATCGCCGCGGGCTGCGCCGCCACCGGCGACCGCTGGGGCTACGTCACGGCCGGCGTGCTGCTGCTCGTCTCCTTCGTCCTGGACTGCACCGACGGGCAGCTCGCCCGCTACTCGCTCCAGTACTCGACGATGGGCGCCTGGCTCGACGCCACCTTCGACCGGGCCAAGGAGTACTCCTTCTACGCGGGCCTCGCGCTCGGCGCCGCCCGCGACGGGGACGACGTATGGGCCCTCGCGCTCGGCGCCATGGTCCTCATGACCTGCCGGCACGTCGTCGACTTCTCCTTCAACGAGGCCAACCACGACGCCACCGCGAACACGAGCCCCACCGCGGCCCTCTCCGACCGCCTCGACAGCGTCGGCTGGACCGTGTGGGCCCGCAGGATGATCATCCTGCCCATCGGTGAGCGCTGGGCGATGATCGCCGTCCTGACGGCCCTCACCACGCCCCGGATCGTCTTCTACGCCCTCCTCGTGGGCTGCGCCTTCGGCGCCCTCTACACCACCGCCGGCCGCGTCCTGCGCTCGCTGACCCGAAGGGCCACCCGGACCGACCGTGCCGCGCGGGCCCTCGCCGACCTCGCCGACTCCGGGCCGCTCGCCGAACTCGCCGCCCGAGCCGGGGGCCGCTTCCCGACCGCCGCGCGGCTGCCCGCCGTGGTCCTCGCCGCGCTCGCCCTGGTCGCCGCGGCCTTCTTCCAGCCCTTCGGGAGCGTGACCCTCGTCGCGGTGGCCCTGTTGTACGCGGTGCTGAGCGGCCTCGCCGTCGCCCGGCCGCTCAAGGGGCCCCTGGACTGGCTGCTGCCGCCGCTGTTCCGGGCCGCGGAGTACACCACGGTGCTGGTCCTGGCCGCCAAGGCGGACGTCCCCGGAGCCCTCCCGGCGGCATTCGGCCTGATCGCGGCGGTCGCCTACCATCACTACGACACGGTCTACCGCATCCGCGGTGGCACCGGAGCGCCCCCGCACTGGCTGGTGCGGAGCACCGGCGGGCACGAAGGCCGGGTGCTGCTCGTCGCGGTGTCGGCCGCCGCCCTGTCGGGGCGCCCCGCGGACTTCCCCGTCGCGCTCACGGTCCTGGCCGTGTTCGTGGCTCTGGTGGTGCTCGTGGAGAGCATCCGTTTCTGGGTCTCCGCCGGAGCACCCGCCGTACATGACGAAGGAGAACCAGCATGATCGGCCTTGTACTCGCTGCCGGTGCCGGACGCCGCCTGCGTCCCTACACCGACACCCTGCCCAAGGCCCTCGTGCCCGTCGGCCCCGAGGGACAGGAGGACAGCCTCACCGTCCTCGACCTGACCCTGGGCAACTTCGCCGAGGTCGGCCTGACCGAGGTCGCCGTCGTCGTCGGCTACCGCAAGGAGGCCGTGTACGAGCGCCGCGAGGCGCTGGAGGCCAAGTACGGCGTCAAGATCACGCTGATCGACAACGACAAGGCCGAGGAGTGGAACAACGCCTACTCCCTGTGGTGCGCCCGTGACGTCCTCAAGCGGGGCGTGATCCTCGCCAACGGCGACACCGTGCACCCCGTCTCCGTCGAGAGGACGCTGCTCGCCGCCCGCGGCGAGGGCCGGAAGATCATCCTGGCCCTCGACACGGTCAAGAGCCTGGCCGACGAGGAGATGAAGGTCGTCACCGCCGACGGCGAGGGCGTGCGGAAGATCACCAAGCTGATGGACCCCGCCGACGCGACCGGCGAGTACATCGGCGTCACCCTCATCGAGCCCGAGGCCGCCGAGGCGCTCGCCGAGGCCCTGAAGACCACCTTCGAGCGCGACCCCGACCTCTACTACGAGGACGGCTACCAGCAGCTCGTGAACGACGGCTTCACGATCGACGTGGCCCCCATCGGCGACGTGAAGTGGGTCGAGATCGACAACCACGACGACCTCGCCAAGGGCCGGACGATCGCATGCCAGTACTGACGCGGCTGATCCCTTCCCCCGTCGTCGTCGACATCAGCTGCGGGGCGATGGACAAACTGGACGGCATCCTCGCCGACCAGCGCATCTCCGCGTCCGGCAAGCTCGCGGTCGCGATCAGCGGCGGTTCCGGGCAGGCGCTGCGCGCCCGCCTGGAGCCGGCCCTGCCGCACGCCGACTGGTACCCCGTCGTCGACGGCACCATCGACTCCGCGGTCAAGCTCGCCGACGACATAAAGGGTCGCCGCTACGACGCCGTCGTGGGCCTGGGCGGCGGCAAGATCATCGACGTGGCGAAGTACGCCGCGGCGCGGGTCGGCCTGCCCATGGTGGCCGTGGCCACCAACCTGTCGCACGACGGGATCTGCTCCCCGGTGTCCATCCTGGACAACGACAACGGGCGCGGCTCCTACGGCGTCCCCACCCCGATCGCGATGGTCATCGACCTGGACGTGATCCGCGAGGCCCCCACCCGCTTCATCCGCGCCGGCATCGGCGACGCGATCTCCAACATCTCGGCGATCGCCGACTGGGAGCTCTCGCACCGGATCACCGGCGAGGCCGTCGACGGACTGGCCGCCGCCATGGCCCGCACCGCGGGCGAGTCCGTCCTGCGCCACCCCGGCGGCTGCGGCGACGACGAGTTCCTCACCGTGCTCTCCGAGGGCCTCGTGCTCTCCGGCATCGCCATGTCGATCAGCGGTGACAGCCGCCCCTCGTCCGGCGCCTGCCACGAGATCAGCCACGCCTTCGACCTCCTCTACCCGGGTCGCTCCGCGCTCCACGGCGAGCAGGTCGGCATCGGCGCGGCCTTCGCGATGCACCTGCGGGGGGCCGGCGAGCAGTCCGGGCTCTTCGTCGAGGTGCTGCGCCGCCACGGGCTGCCCGTGCTGCCCGAGGAGATCGGCTTCAGCGTCGACGAGTTCGTCGCGGCCGTCGAGTACGCACCCCAGACCCGCCCGGGACGCTTCACCATCCTGGAGCACCTCAACCTGTCCGCAGCCGATATCAGGGACGCTTACGCCGACTATGTCCAGACCATCCATCGCTGAACTGCGGCCCGTCGTCCACCCGGCGGGCGTGAAGGACCGGCGCAGCGGAGAGCACTGGGGCGGGCGCCTCTACATGCGCGAGGTCTCCCTGCGCGTCACCCGACTCCTGGTGACCACCAGGGTCACGCCCAACCAGCTGACCTACGTGATGACCCTCGCCGGCGTCCTCGCCGCCCCGGCCCTGCTCGTGCCGGGCGTCTGGGGCGCGGTCCTCGGCGTCGTGATGGTCCAGCTGTACCTGCTGCTGGACTGCGTCGACGGGGAGGTGGCCCGCTGGAAGAAGCAGTTCTCCCTGTCCGGGGTCTACCTCGACCGGGTCGGCGCCTACCTGTGCGACGCGGCGGTCCTGGTCGGCTTCGGCCTGCGCGCGTCCGACCTGTGGGGCGGCGGGCGCGTCGACTGGCTGTGGGCCTTCCTGGGCACCCTCGCGGCCCTGGGCGCGATCCTGATCAAGTCCGAGACGGACCTCGTCGGCGTCGCCCGGCACCAGGTCGGCAAGCCCGTGGTCCAGGAGTCCGCCGCCGAACCGCGTTCGGCCGGCATGGCGCTGGCCCGCCGGGCCGCCGCCGCGCTCAAGTTCCACCGGCTGGTCCTCGGCATCGAGGCCTCCCTGCTGATCCTGCTGCTGGCCGTCCTCGACCAGATCCGAGGCGACCTGTACTTCTCCCGGCTCGGGGTGGCCGTCCTGGCCGGCATCGCGCTGCTCCAGACGGTTCTGCACCTGGTGTCGATCCTGGCCTCCAGCAGGCTGAAGTGACCGCGCCGACGCGGCTGGGCGCCGTGATCATCACCATGGGCGACCGCCCCGACGAGCTGAAGGCCCTGCTGGACTCCGTCGCGCGCCAGGAGGGCGACCCCGTCGAGGTCGTCGTCGTCGGCCAGGGCGTCAAGGTGACCGGGCTCCCCGAGGGCGTGCGCTCCGTCGAGCTGCCCGAGAACCTCGGCATCCCGGGCGGGCGCAACGTCGGCATCGAGGCCTTCGGCCCCGGCGGCCGTGACGTGGACGTCCTGCTCTTCCTCGACGACGACGGGCTGCTGGAGCGCACCGACACCGCCGACCTGTGCCGCCGGGCCTTCGCCGAGGACGACCGGCTGGGCATCGTCAGCTTCCGCATCGCCGACCCGGACACCGGCGCCACCCAGCGCCGGCACGTCCCGCGGCTGCGCGCCTCGGACCCGCTGCGCTCCTCCCGCGTCACCACCTTCCTGGGCGGCGCCAACGCCGTCCGGACGAAGGTGTTCGAGCAGGTCGGGGCCTTGCCGGCGGAGTTCTTCTACGCCCACGAGGAGACCGACCTCGCCTGGCGGGCCCTCGACGCGGGGTGGCTGATCGACTACCGCGCGGACATGGTGCTGCTCCACCCGACGACGGCCCCGTCCCGCCACGCGGTCTACCACCGTATGGTGGCCCGTAACCGGGTCTGGCTGGCCCGCCGCAACCTGCCGGCCCCGCTGGTCCCGGTGTACCTGGGCGTCTGGCTCGCCCTGACGCTCGTCCGCAGGCCCTCCGGGCCGGCCCTCAAGGCCTGGTTCGGCGGGTTCAAGGAGGGCTGGACCACCCCCTGCGGTCCCCGGCGCCCCATGAGGTGGCGCACGGTCTGGCGGCTGACCCGGCTGGGTCGACCGCCCGTCATCTGACAAGCTCGCGTCTGGGAGCATGGGCCCGATCACGGGTCCGGCGCTCCAGCCCCGATGCCCCTGCCGCATCTTGAAGACGGAAAGTTTCAACTTGTGAGTGACACAACCCACGACGGCGCCCTCGCCACGAGCAGGCCGCCGTCCGACGACGCGGGCCTGACCCCTGCGGAGCTCGCCGGGAAGTACGGCCTGTCCGTCAGCGGCGCGCGGCCCAGCCTGGGCGGATACGTACGGCAGCTGTGGGGCCGACGCCACTTCATCATGGCCTTCTCCCGGGCCAAGCTGGTGGCCCAGTACAGCCAGGCCAAGCTCGGCCAGATCTGGCAGGTGGCGACCCCGCTGCTGAACGCGCTGGTCTACTACCTGATCTTCGGCCTCATCCTGGACGCCGGCCGGGGCATGGAGAAGGGGGTGTACATCCCCTTCCTGGTGATGGGCATCTTCGTCTTCACCTTCACCCAGAACTCGCTGATGGCGGGCGTCCGGGCGATCCCGACCAACCTGGGTCTGGTGCGCGCGCTGCACTTCCCGCGCGCCTCGCTGCCGATCTCGTTCTCCATGCAGCAGCTCCAGCAGCTGATGTACTCGATGATCGTCGTGCTCGTGGTCGCCGTCGCCTTCGGGAACTACCCGCAGCTGTCCTGGCTGCTGGTGCTGCCGGCGCTGGTCCTCCAGTTCGTCTTCAACACCGGCCTCGCCCTGATCTTCGCGCGCATGGGGTCCAAGACCCCCGACCTCGCGCAGCTGATGCCCTTCCTGACGCGTACCTGGATGTACGCCTCCGGCGTCATGTTCTCGATCAACGAGATGCTGAAGGACAAGCCGCAGTGGATCGCGGACGTGCTCCAGTGGAACCCCGCCGCGATCTACATGGACCTGGTCCGCTTCGCGCTGATCGAGGACTACGGGCGGGAGAACCTGCCGCCGCACGTGTGGGGCTTCGCGATCGGCTGGGCGGTCCTGATCGGCCTCGGCGGCTTCGTGTACTTCTGGAAGGCTGAGGAGCGTTACGGCCGTGGCTGACATCACCGAAGCGGGCAAGAACAAGGCCGGGGTCCCGGCGAGCCGGGTGCCGACCGTCATCGCGGACGAGGTCCACATCGTCTACCGCGTGAACACCGGCAGCTCCGGCAAGGGCAGCGCCACCGCGGCGCTGAGCAAGATACTCCGCCGCGGCAAGGGCGACGCCCCGGGCGTGCGCCGCGTGCACGCCGTGCGCGGGGTCTCCTTCACCGCGTACCGGGGCGAGGCCATCGGCCTCATCGGCTCCAACGGTTCCGGCAAGTCGACCCTGCTGCGCGCCATCGCGGGCCTGCTGCCCTGCGAGTCCGGCAAGGTCTACACCGACGGCCAGCCGTCCCTGCTGGGCGTGAACGCGGCGCTGATGAACGACCTCACCGGCGAGCGCAACGTGGTCCTCGGCGGTCTCGCGATGGGCATGACCCGCGAGCAGATCAAGGAGCGCTACCAGGACATCGTCGACTTCTCCGGCATCAACGAGAAGGGCGACTTCATCTCCCTGCCGATGCGCACCTACTCCTCCGGCATGGCCGCGCGCCTGCGCTTCTCGATCGCCGCCGCCAAGGACCACGACGTCCTGATGATCGACGAGGCGCTCGCCACCGGTGACCGCAAGTTCCAGGTGCGCTCCGAGGCGCGCATCCGCGAGCTGCGGGAGAAGGCCGGCACGGTCTTCCTGGTGAGCCACAACAACAACTCGATCCGCGACACCTGCAGCCGCGTGCTGTGGCTGGAAAAGGGCGAGCTGTTGATGGACGGGCCGACCGAGGAAGTGGTCTCCGCGTACGAGAAGGCCACCAGCCACTGACGGCGGGCCGCGCGCCGGCTCCCCCGTGAACGAGGCCCCCGCCGCTGTCCGCGGCGGGGGCCCCGTCGTGCGGCGGCGACATTCCGGGGCGCCGCGGGCCCCGATAGGCCCGCGCGGTGTTGTACAGCGTAAGCTGGACCAGTTCTCAATCGCGCCAAGAGGGGACGATTCCCCGCGGCCGGAATCCCGTCGGGTACTCCCCGGTAAGGTCCGGCGGCGTGTCCGAAATGGGATGACTTGGGTCGGCAGTGTAGAACGGGAGACGTGACGGCAATGGCTACGGGAATTCTCCGGCCCCCAGGCACGGTGGCCGTCCCCGCCCCGGGCGGCGGGCGGTGACCCCCGAGCACGGCCTCCGTCCCCATCCGGACACGGACCGGGAACCCCCCGCGCGCGCCACCCTCGCCAAGGCGACCTCGGAGAACTTCCCCGTGGCCCCCGCCTTCCTGCCGCGCGCCTGGCGCCGCGGCCTCATGGCCGTCTACGGGTACGCCCGCCTCGTCGACGACATCGGCGACGGCGACCTCGCCCCCGGCGGCCACGACGCCGTCCTGCTCGGCCTGGACCCGGCCGCCGCGGGCGACCGCCCCGCCATGCTCGACGCCCTCGAAGCCGACCTGCGGCGCGTCTTCGGCGCCCCCGACGGCCCCCCGCGCCACCCCCTGCCGGCGGCGCTCGTGCCCGTCGTCCGCGAACACGGCCTGACCCCGGAGCCCTTCCTCGCGCTCATCGAGGCCAACCGCCTCGACCAGCGCGTCACGCGTTACGAGACCTACGGCGACCTCCTCGCCTACTGCGAGCTGTCCGCCAACCCCGTCGGTCGTCTCGTGCTCTCCCTCACCGGCACCTCCACCCCCGAGCGAATCCGCCGCTCCGACGCCGTCTGCACCGCGCTGCAGATCGCCGAGCACCTCCAGGACGTCGCCGAGGACCTCGCCCGGGACCGGATCTACCTCCCGGCCGAGGACATGCGCCGCTTCCACGTCACCGAGAACGACCTCGCGGCCCCGACCGCCGGCGCCTCCGTACGCTCCCTCGTCGCCTTCGAGGCCGCGCGCGCCCGCGCCCTGCTGGACGAGGGCACCCCCCTCGTCGGCAGCGTGCACGGGCGCCTGCGCCTGCTGCTCGCCGGTTTCGTCGGCGGGGGACGGGCCGCCCTGGGGGCCGTCACGGCCGCCGGCTTCGACGTACTTCCCGGCCCGCCCAAGCCCACCCGGAGCGGTCTGCTCCGCGAGGTGGCCGCCGTCCTGCGCACAGCGCCGAGAAAGGGGTGAGCCCGACCGTGGAGGGCCCCACACACGTGTCCGCACCGTCCGCTCCGGTCCTCGCCGCCTACAGCTACTGCGAGGCCGTCACCGGCACGCAGGCGCGCAACTTCGCGTACGGCATCCGGCTGCTGCCCACCGACAAGCGGCAGGCCATGTCCGCGCTGTACGCCTTTTCGCGGCGCGTCGACGACATCGGCGACGGCACCCTCGCCCCCGAGGCGAAGCTGGTCCGACTGGAGGAGACCCGCGCCCTGCTCGGCCGGATCCGGGCGGAGGAGATCGAGGAGGACGACACCGACCCGGTCGCCGTCGCCCTCGCGCACGCCGCGCGACGCTTCCCGATCCCCCTCGGCGGCCTCGACGAACTCATCGACGGCGTCCTGATGGACGTCCGCGGCCAGGAGTACGAGACCTGGGACGACCTCAAGGTCTACTGCCGCTGCGTGGCCGGCGCCATCGGCCGGCTCTCGCTCGGCGTGTTCGGCGCCGCGCGCGCCGGCACCCTCGGCGCCGACGCCGCCCGCGCCGACGAGTACGCCGACACCCTCGGCCTCGCCCTGCAACTCACCAACATCCTCAGGGACGTCTCCGAGGACGCGGCCAATGGCCGCACCTACCTGCCCGCCGAGGACCTCGCCAAGTTCGGCTGCTCGGAGGGGTTCGGCTCCGGCCGGGCCCCCGCCGGCTCGGACTTCGCCGGACTCGTCCACCACGAGGTCCGCCGCGCCCGCGCCCTGTTCGTCGAGGGCTACCGGCTGCTGCCGCTGCTCGACCGGCGCAGCGGTGCCTGCGTCGCCGCGATGGCCGGCATCTACCGACGCCTGCTCGACCGCATCGAACGCGAACCCGAGGCCGTCCTGCGCGGCCGCGTCTCGCTGCCGCCGCACGAGAAGGCGTACGTGGCCGTGCGCGGACTGTCCGGACTCGACGCCCGGACCATCTCCCGCCAGAGCGCCCGCAGGCGCGCCTGATGGCCCGGACCGCGCTCCGCGGCCCGCGACCGGCCGCGCACCCGCACGGCCCGGCGACCGGCCGGCGCCCCGCAGGTCGCGGCCGGGCAACCACCGCGGCGCACACCGCGTCTTCACCCCGGGCGACGGGCCGACGGCCGGCCACGACCACCGCCGCGTCGGACCTCCGCACGCCGGCGACCGGACACCACACCACGGGGGAGGGACCATGAGCGGCACCGACCGCGGCGAGCGCCGCGCCGTCGTCGTCGGCGGCGGCCTCGCGGGCGTCACCGCCGCGCTGGAACTCGCCGACGCCGGAGTGCGGGTGACCCTCCTCGAAGGCCGCCCGCGCCTGGGCGGCCTGGCGTTCTCCTTCAAGCGCGGCGACCTCACCGTCGACAACGGCCAGCACGTCTACCTGCGTTGCTGCACCGCCTACCGCTGGTTCCTGGACCGCGTCGACGGCGCCGCCCTCGCCCCGATCCAGGACCGCCTCGACGTACCGGTCCTCGACGTCGCCCACCCCGGCCGTCCGCGCCTGGGCCGGCTGCGCCGCAGCGCGCTGCCCGTCCCCCTGCACCTGGCCGCCTCCCTGGCCCGCTACCCGCACCTGTCCCTCGCCGAGCGCGTCGGCGTCGGGCGCGCGGCCCTCGCGCTGCGCCGCCTCGACCCCGCCGACCCGGCGCTCGACGGACTCGACTTCGCCACCTGGCTGGGCCGCCAAGGCCAGAGCCCGCGCACCGTCGAGGCGCTGTGGGACCTCGTCGGCGTCGCCACCCTCAACGCCACCGCCGACCAGTGCTCGCTGGGCCTGGCCGCCATGGTCTTCAAGACCGGCCTGCTCTCCGAGAACGGCGCCTCCGACATCGGCTGGGCCCGCGTACCGCTCGGCGAACTCCACGACACCCTCGCCCGCAAGGCCCTCGACGCCGCCGGCGTCACCACGACCCTGCGCGCCCGCGTCACCGCCCTGTCCCGCACGGACGAGGGGGGTTGGCGGGTCGACACCGAGGACGGGCCCCTGGACGCCGACACCGTGGTCCTCGCCGTCCCGCAGCGCGAGGCGCACGGCCTGCTGCCCGAAGGGGCGCTCGCCGACCCCGACCGGCTCCTCGACATCGGCACCGCCCCCATCCTCAACGTCCACGTGGTCTACGACCGCAAGGTCCTGCGGCAGCCGTTCTTCGCCGCGCTCGGCACCCCCGTCCAATGGGTCTTCGACCGCACCGACTCCTCCGGCCTCACCGACGGCGGCCAGTACCTGGCCCTGTCCCAGTCCGCCGCCCAGGAGGACATCGACGAACCCGTCTCCGTCCTGCGCGCCAAGTACCTCCCCGAGCTGGAACGGCTGCTGCCGGCCGCGCGCGGCGCGAAGGTACGGGACTTCTTCGTCACCCGCGAACGCACCGCCACCTTCGCCCCGACCCCCGGCGTCGGCCGGCTGCGCCCGGGCACGCGGACCGACACGCCGGGGCTGTACCTGGCCGGTGCGTGGACCGCCACCGGTTGGCCCGCGACCATGGAAGGCGCCGTCCGCAGCGGTCTGGACGCGGCCCACGCCGCGCTCGCCGCCCTCGGCCGTCCCCGCGAACACCCTCTGCAGGAGGCGGTATGACGACGACCACGACCACCAGCACGACCGGCACAGCACGTACAGGAACCAGAGGAGAGCCAGTGAACCCCGGGAACCCGGCTGTCGAGAACACGGCTGCCAGTGTGGGCACGGCCGGCGCGGAGAAGGCGGACACCCTCGCCCTCCTGGAACGCGGCCGCACGCTGTCGACGCCCGTGCTCCGCGCCGCAGTGGACCGGCTCGCGGCGCCGATGGACACCGTCGCCGCCTACCACTTCGGCTGGATCGACGCCCAGGGCAACCCGGCGGACGGCGACGGCGGCAAGGCCGTACGCCCCGCCCTCGCCCTGCTCTCCGCCGAGGCGGCGGGCGCGGCGGCCGAGGTCGGCATCCCCGGCGCCGTCGCCGTGGAGCTCGTCCACAACTTCTCGCTGCTGCACGACGACCTGATGGACGGCGACGAGCAGCGCCGCCACCGCGACACCGTGTGGAAGGTGCACGGCCCGGCGCTGGCCATCCTCGTCGGCGACGCCCTGTTCGCCCTCGCCAACGAGGTGCTGCTGGAACTCGGCACCGCGGAGGCCGGTCGCGCCACCCGCCGGCTGACCACCGCCAGCCGCAAGCTGATCGACGGCCAGGCCCAGGACATCTCCTACGAGCACCGCGAGCGCGTCAGCGTCGAGGAATGCCTGGAGATGGAGGGGAACAAGACCGGAGCCCTGCTCGCGTGCGCCGTGTCCATCGGCGCGGTGCTCGGCGGCGCGGACGACCGCACGGCCGACAAGCTGGAGGAGTACGGCTACCACCTCGGCCTCGCCTTCCAGGCCGTCGACGACCTCCTCGGCATCTGGGGCGACCCGGAGTCCACCGGCAAGCAGACCTGGAGCGACCTGCGCCAGCGCAAGAAGTCCCTGCCCGTCGTCGCCGCCCTCGCGGCGGGCGGACCGGCGTGCGAGGAGCTCGCGAAGCTGCTCGCGGCCGACGCCAAGAGCAACGACTTCGAGAACTTCTCCGAGGAGGAGTTCGCCCACCGGGCCGCGCTCATCGAGGCGGCCGGCGGCCGTCGGTGGACCGCCGACGAGGCCCGCCGCCAGCACGCGATCGCCATCCGCGCCCTGGACGACGTGGACATGCCCCAGCGGGTGCGCGAGCAGCTCGTCGCCCTCGCCGACTTCGTCGTCGTGCGCAAGAGGTGATCTCGGCCCGAAAGTGGATATGAATCGCGAGTCGCCGACCGGCGCCGCCTGACGGGCGGACCGGTCGACGGCGGACCCCAGCACAGCAGAGGACACTGTTCTAAGGGGAAGCCATGACAGCGATGACCGACGGCGGCGGCGCGGTGGCCGGCGGCGCCGATCCGCACGACGCCCGCACCGCGGCCAGGGCGCGGGCCCGACGGCCCGCGCCGGCCGCCCCGGGCGCCGGCGCCGATCTGCGCGGCGCCGTCCAGGAGGCCACTGCGCGCGCCGTCCGTGACCTCCTGGCCCGCCAGGACCCGGCCGGCTGGTGGAAGGGCGACCTCCAGACCAACGTCACCATGGACGCCGAGGACCTGCTGCTGCGGCAGTTCCTCGGCATCCGCGACGAGGCGACCACGGCCGCCGCCGCCCTCTTCATCCGGGGCGAACAGCGCGAGGACGGCACCTGGGCCACCTTCCACGGAGGTCCGCCGGAACTCTCGGCCACCATCGAGGCGTACGTGGCCCTGCGCCTGGCCGGCGATCCGCCCGACGCCCCGCACATGGCCCGCTCCTCGGCCTGGATCAGGGCCCACGGAGGGATCGCCGGCGCCCGCGTCTTCACCCGGATCTGGCTCGCCCTGTTCGGCTGGTGGAGCTGGGACCACCTGCCCGAACTCCCTCCCGAACTGGTCTTCCTGCCCCCCTGGGTGCCGCTGAACATCTACGACTTCGGCTGCTGGGCCCGTCAGACCATCGTCCCGCTCACCGTGGTCTCCGCGCTGCGGCCGGTGCGCCCCGCCCCCTTCGCCCTGGACGAGCTGCACACCGACGCCCGTACGCCCTTCCCGGACAAACCCCTGGCGAGCGCGACCAGTTGGGACGGGGCCTTCCAGCGCATGGACCGGCTCCTGCACCTGTACCGCCGGGTGGCCCCCCGCCGGCTGCGCGAGGCCGCCATGGCCACCGCCGCCCGCTGGATCATCGAGCGCCAGGAGAACGACGGCTGCTGGGGCGGGATCCAGCCGCCCGCCGTGTACTCCGTCATCGCCCTGCACCTGCTCGGCTACGCCCTGGACCACCCCGTGATGCGGGCCGGCCTGACCTCGCTCGACCGGTTCGCCGTCTGGCGCGAGGACGGCGCCCGGATGATCGAGGCCTGCCAGTCCCCGGTGTGGGATACCTGCCTGGCCGCCATCGCCCTCGCCGACGCGGGCCTGGAGCCCGACCACCCGGCCCTGGTCGCGGCGGCCGACTGGATGCTCGGCGAGGAGATCCGCAAGAGCGGGGACTGGGCCGTGCGCCGGCCCGGGCTCGAACCGGGCGGCTGGGCGTTCGAGTTCCACAACGACAACTACCCCGACATCGACGACACCGCCGAGGTGGTCCTCGCGCTGCGCCGCGTCCGCCATCCCGAACCGGCCCGGATCGAGGCGGCCATCGCGCGCGGGGTGTCCTGGAACCTCGGGATGCAGTCGCGCAACGGCGCCTGGGGCGCCTTCGACGCCGACAACACCTCCACCCTGCCCAACCGGCTGCCCTTCTGCGACTTCGGGGAGGTCATCGACCCGCCCTCGGCCGACGTCACCGCCCACGTCGTGGAGATGCTCGCCGTCGAGGGCCGGGCCGCCGACCCCCGCACCCGTCGCGGCATCGACTGGCTCCTCGCCGAACAGGAGCCCGACGGCTGCTGGTTCGGGCGCTGGGGCACCAACTACGTCTACGGGGTCGGCTCGGTGCTCCCGGCGCTGACCACCGCCGGCATCGCCCCCTCCCACCCCGCGATCCGGCGGGCCGTGCGCTGGTTGGAATCCGTACAGAACGAGGACGGCGGCTGGGGCGAGGACCAGCGCTCGTACCGGGACCGCGCCTGGGCCGGGAAGGGCGCCTCCACCCCCTCGCAGACCGCCTGGGCGCTGATGGCCCTGCTGTCGGCGGGGGAGCGGGACGGCGAGGCCGTCGAACGCGGCCTCGCCCACCTGGTGGACACCCAGCGGGCCGACGGCACCTGGGACGAGCCGTACTTCACCGGGACCGGCTTCCCGTGGGACTTCTCCATCAACTACCACCTCTACCGCCAGGTGTTCCCGCTCACCGCGCTCGGCCGCTACCTGTACGGGGAACCCTTCGGCCCCGGAGGTCGGCGCGGCGCCCCCGCCCCGTCCGCGTCCGCCACCCCGCCCCCGGCCCCGTCCGCCACCCCGCCCCCGTCCGCGACCGCGGGCGCGACCGAGGAGGCCGGATGACCGGGGAGGCCGGCTCCCCGGCCCCGCTCCTGATCGCCTGCGCGCTGCGCATCGAGCGGACGGCGTTGCGCGGCGCCGCCCGCGTCGCCCGCGAGGCGGGCCGGCCCGCCGCGTCCGTCCTGCGGACCGGGATGGGCCCGCGCGCGGCCGAGCGGGCCGTCACCGAGGCCCTGGGGCGCCCCGGGATGGAGGGGGCCGCCGTCCTCGCGACCGGGTTCTGCGCGGGCCTGGTGCCCGGCACGCACCCGGGCGACCTGGTCGTCGCGGAGACGGTGCGCGACCCGCGCGGCTCCGTGACCTGCACGGGCACCGCCCTGTTGGCCGAGGCCCTGGCCCGCGCCGCACCCGGGCGCACCGTGCACACCGGCGTCCTGATCGGCTCCGACCACGTCGTGCGGGGCCAGGAGCGCGACCGGCTGCGCGCCGGCGGCGCCCTCGCCGTCGACATGGAGTCCGCCGCGACCCTGTGGACCGCCACCCGGGGCGGCGCCCGCCCGGTTGCGGCCGTCCGGGTGATCGTGGACGCTCCGGAGCACGAGCTCGTCCGTATCGGCACGGTTCGCGGTGGAATATCGGCCTTCCGTGTGTTGCGTGCCGTACTGCCTGCTTTTTATGACTGGCACCGTTCGTTGCTGCTCCCCAGGAGGTGAGCCAGATGGCCATGCCACTGCGACAGTCCATCAGGGTCGGGACCTATCTGCTCGAACAGAAGGTCCGCAAGCGTGAGAAGTTCCCGTTGATCGTCGAACTGGAGCCGCTCTACGCCTGCAATCTCGCGTGCGAGGGGTGCGGGAAGATCCAGCACCCCGCCGGAGTGCTCAAGCAGCGCATGCCCGTGGCCCAGGCGGTCGGCGCCGTCCTGGAGTCCGGCGCGCCGATGGTGTCCATCGCGGGCGGCGAGCCCCTGATGCACCCCCAGATCCACGAGATCGTGCGCCAGCTGGTGGCCAAGCGGAAGTACGTCTTCCTCTGCACGAACGCCATGCTGCTCCGCAAGAAGATCGAGAAGTTCACCCCTTCCCCGTATTTCGCCTTCGCCGTCCACATCGACGGACTGCGCGAACGCCACGACGAATCGGTGGCCAAGGAAGGCGTCTTCGACGAGGCGGTCGCCGCCATCAAGGAGGCGAAGCGGCGCGGATTCCGGGTCACCACGAACTCCACCTTCTTCAACACCGACACCCCCCAGACCATCATCGAGGTCCTCAACTACCTCAATGACGACCTCCGCGTCGACGAGATGATGATCTCGCCCGCCTACGCCTACGAAAAGGCCCCCGACCAGGAACACTTCCTCGGCGTCGAACAGACCCGCGAACTGTTCAGGAAGGCCTTCGCCGGCGGAAACCGGCGCCGCTGGCGCCTCAACCACTCCCCGCTCTTCCTCGACTTCCTGGAAGGCAAGGCGGATTTCCCCTGCACCGCCTGGGCCATTCCGAATTACTCGCTCTTCGGCTGGCAACGCCCCTGCTACCTGATGAGCGACGGGTACGTCCCCACCTACCGGGAACTCATCGAGGACACCGACTGGAGCAAGTACGGCCGCGGCAAGGACCCGCGCTGCGCCAACTGCATGGCGCACTGCGGCTACGAACCCACCGCCGTCCTCGCCACCATGGGGTCCCTCAAGGAGTCCCTGCGCGCGGCCCGCGAGACCATCGGAGGCAACCGGGAAGCCTCGTCATGACGGCCGCGCAGGGCGGAGCCGGCGGCTTCGACCTCGCCGCGCTGCTGGCCGAGCGCGGCGGGGAACGCTACGAGCTGCACGCCCGCCACCTCAACCCCCAGCTGCCCCGGATGCTGCACACCATCGGCTTCGACAAGGTCTACACGCGGGCCGAGGGCGCGCACTTCTTCGACGCCGAGGGCAACGACTACCTCGACATGCTGGCCGGATTCGGGGTGATGGGCCTGGGCCGCCACCACCCGGTGGTCCGCCGCGCCCTGCACGACGTCCTCGACGCCGGCCTCGCCGACCTCACCCGCTTCGACTGCCCGCCGCTGCCCGGACTGCTGGCCGAGCGGCTCCTCGCGCACAGCCCCCACCTGGACCGGGTCTTCTTCGGCAACAGCGGCACCGAGGCCGTGGAGACCGCCCTGAAGTTCGCCCGGTACGCCACCGGCCGCCCCAGGGTCCTCTACTGCGACCACGCCTTCCACGGGCTCACCACCGGCTCCCTGTCCGTCAACGGCGAGGCCGGCTTCCGCGACGGCTTCGCCCCGCTGCTCCCGGACACGAGGATCGCCCTCGGCGACCTCACGGCCCTGGAGCGGGAGCTGGCCCGCGGGGACGTGGCCGCGCTCATCGTCGAACCCGTCCAGGGCAAGGGGGTGCACGCGGCCCCGCCGGGGTTCCTGCTCGCCGCGCAGGAGATGCTCCACCGGCACAAGGCCCTGCTGATCGCCGACGAGGTGCAGACCGGCCTCGGGCGCACCGGCGACTTCTACGCGTACCAGCACGAGCCGGGCGTGGAACCGGACCTCGTGTGCGTGGCCAAGGCCCTCTCCGGCGGGTACGTGCCGATCGGCGCCACCCTCGGCAAGGACTGGATCTTCCGGCGCGTCTACTCCTCCATGGACCGGGTGCTCGTGCACTCGGCGAGCTTCGGTTCCAACGCGCAGGCGATGGCCGCCGGCCTCGCGGTCCTGTCCGTCATGGAGGACGAGGGGATCGTCGCCCGCGCCCGCGCCACCGGCGACCTGCTGCGCGGTCGGCTCGCCGCGCTCGTGGACGAGTACGAGCTGCTGCACGAGGTGCGCGGGCGCGGGCTCATGATCGGCATCGAGTTCGGCCGGCCGTCCTCGCTGGGGCTGCGCGGCCGTTGGACGATGCTCCAGGCCGCCCGCAAGGGTCTGTTCGCGCAGATGGTCGTGGCGCCCCTGCTGAGCCGGCACCGGATCCTCACGCAGGTCTCCGGCGACCACCTGGAGGTCATCAAGCTCATTCCGCCGCTGATCGTCGACGAGGGGGACGTGGACCGCTTCGTCGGGGCCTTCCGCGAGGTCATGGACGAGGCCCACGGCGGCGGCTCGCTGATGTGGGACTTCGGCCGGACGCTGGTCAAACAGGCCGTCGCCAACCGCTGACGACCGCGGCTTCCCGCGGGGCCCGCACGGCCCCGCGGGGGAGCGGTCCTACGGCTCCAGCAGCCGTCCGCGCAGTCGCTCCAGGGTCTCGGGCGCGAGCGCGAGACCCTCGGCGAGGTAGCGGTCTACACCGCCCCACCCGCCGTCGATGGCCTCGAACGCCGCGAGGAGGTACTCGGCGCGCGCGTCGAACAGCGGTGAGAGCAGCTCCATCACCTCGGGGGTGCGGGCCTCCGCCTCGTCGTCGCGGCGCACCCGGTAGCGGCGGTGCGGGGCGTTCGACTCCAGGTAGTCCGCCACGATGGCCTCGCGCTCGACCCCGAGCGCCAGCAGGGTGACCGCGATCGACAGACCGGCCCGGTCCTTGCCCGCCGCGCAGTGCATGAGCGCCGGCACGCTGTCGTGCGCGAGCGCGTGGACGACCCGGCTGTGCTCGGCGGTACGGGTGCGCACCATGGTGCGGTACGACTCGGCCATGCGGGCGGCGGCCCTCCCCTCGCCCAGGAGCGCGCGCAGCTGCGCCAGATCGCCCTCGCGGACCATCTTCCAGAACTCGCGGCCGTCGGCGGGATCCGACAGCGGGATGTTCACGTTCCGTACGCCCGGCAGCTCGACGTCCGCCCCTTCCAGGGCGTGGTCGGCGCGGTTGCGGAAGTCGAAGACGGTGTGGAGGCCGAGGGAGCCGAGGAACTCTGCACCGGTTTCGGTGGCATGCGCGAGATGTCCGCTTCGGAACAGAAGTCCCGGCCTGACCCTCCGTCCGTCGGCGGTGGGCAACCCGCCCACGTCACGGAAGTTGCGCACGCCGATCAGCTCCGGCTCCGGTTCGGGCCGCGGCGGAAGGGGCGGGGGTATCAGCTGGGTCACGTGTGCTCCTCCATCTAGTCCTGTGTTGTCCGAATTACGCTGGTTGGGGCCAACTTGCCATAGGGGGAGGCGAGATCGTGCCGGACTCCGTGAGCCAGATCATACGGTGACCGTGCGTGCCTGATCACGAAATGCGAATTGCCTTGCCGGGGCGGTTGTTGATGGTCCGGAACAAACGGAGGGTGACAGGAATTGCCTCGATTCCCCTTCCCCGTGAATGCGTCGGGGAATCGGCGGCTTGTTGGCCACGGTCCCGCTCGATTACCTTCGCGATCGATCCGGGTGGACCGCCTAATCCTGCCGCCGCCCGGGAACCGCACCCGACCATCGACGCGCGCGGCAGGAGCGGGGGAACCAGGTAAGCCGCCGTACCGGATCCCATCCGGTCGGCTAGGGGTGAAGCCGTACACGTCCTCGACGGATACGGCCGGACATCTCCAGTCCGAACCCGACAGCTCACCTCGCAGGCGACGGAGAGGAATTCGCCATGCCCGGAAAGGGTAAGCACCGCCGTCCGAAGTCCCGTTCCCTGTCCCGCGGAATCGCGGTGGCCGGCACCGGCGGAGCCGCGCTCGCGCTGCCGTTGATCGGAGCCGGCGGCGCCCACGCCACCGGTCCCGCCGCCACGTCGAACACCCCGGCCGCCGCGCCCGTGCGGGCCGAGGCGGCCCCCGTCGCCGCGCCGGCCGAGGCTCCCGCCGCCGCGCCGACCGTCTACACCGTCGTGCCGGGCGACCACCTCTCGAAGATCGCCGCCGAGCGCCACGTCACCGGCGGCTGGGAGCGGCTCTACGCCGACAACCGCGAGGCCGTCGGCTCTGATCCCTCCCTCATCCACCCCGGCCTGAAGCTCACCCTCGACGGCGCGGCCGGCCGGACCCCCGCCCCGCGGGCGTCGACCGCGCCCGCCGCGCCGACCCAGGGCTCCTCCACCGGGACCCAGGCGGGCGACGAGGACTCCTCCGGCGCGGACGCCGCCGACGGGGCGACCCCCGAGGCCGCCCCGGCGCCGAAGCCCGCCCCGGTCAAGAAGACCGTCCCGGCCCCGCGCTCCGTCGGCAAGGCCCCGGCGGCCCCCGCCGCCCCGGCCGCCCCGGCGAAGGCCGGCGCCTTCGTCTCCCCGGTCGCCGGCGGCGTCACCACCCCGTACCGCCTCGGCGGCAGCATGTGGTCCTCCGGCTACCACACCGGCGTCGACTTCACCGCGAGCACCGGCACCACCGTGAAGGCGGTCGGCGCGGGCACCGTCGTTTCCGCAGGCTGGGGCGGCTCGTACGGCAACGAGGTCGTCATCCGGCACGCCGACGGCAAGTACTCCCAGTACGGCCACCTGTCCTCGCTGTCCGTATCCGTCGGCCAGAGCGTCACCGCCGGCCAGCGCATCGGACTCTCCGGCGCCACCGGCAACGTGACCGGCCCGCACCTGCACTTCGAGATCCGCACGGGCCCGTCCTACGGCTCCGACATCGACCCGGTGACCTACCTCCGGTCGAAGGGCGTCAGCCTCTGAGGACAACCGCCGACGGGCGGTGGGGAACGTGGGGCCGGGGCCTGAGGGGGGTCCCGGCCCCATCTGTACTTATTCCTTATCCCCCGGGTGGTATAGATCACGGTCCGTCAACCCCTCATTACGTTGGCGTAGGTTGCTTTCGGGGGTGAAGGATGGGTTCCCGTGGCAGCGACGAAGACGACACTCAAGACCATCGGCTCGTACGCGGCGATCGGGGACAGCTTCACCGAAGGCGTGGGGGACCCGGGACCCGGGGACTCGTATCTCGGCTGGGCGGACCGGCTCGCCGTACTCCTGGCGGATCGGCGTGACGAGCACGACTTCAGGTACGCGAACCTCGCGGTGCGGGGCAAGCTCCTGGACCAGATCGTGGCCGACCAGGTCCCGAGGGCCAAGGCCCTCGCCCCGGACCTCGTCAGCTTCTGTGCGGGCGGCAACGACATCATCCGGCCCGGCACCGACCCCGACGACGTGGCGGAGCGCTTCGAGGCGGCCGTCGCCGACCTCACCGGCGCCGTCGGCCAGGTCATGATCACCACCGGCTTCGACACCCGGGGCGTCCCGGTCCTCAAGCACCTCCGGGGCAAGGTGGCCACGTACAGCGCCCACGTGCGCGCCATCGCCGACCGCTACGACTGCCCCGTCCTCGACCTCTGGTCGCTGAGGTCCGTGCAGGACCGGCGCGCCTGGGACGGCGACCGGCTCCACCTCTCGCCCGAGGGGCACACCCGCGTCGCGCTGCGCGCGGCGCAGGTCCTCGGCTACGAGGTCCCGGCCGACCCGGACCAGCCCTGGCCGCCCACGCCGCCGCGCGGCTCGGTGGACGTCACCCGGGACAACATCCAGTGGGCGCGCGAGCACCTCGTCCCGTGGATCGGCCGCCGGCTGCGCGGGGAGTCCTCCGGCGACCACGTCGAGGCCAAGCGCCCGGACCTGCTGCCGCTGTAGCCGACCCGGGCGGAATCCTCCGGCGTCGGTGCGCGTTGGTCTGGTACGGAGTACGGAGCACGTCCGTACCAGACCGACCCGCACATTCCCCAGGAGGCGCCTTGACCGGCTCCCGACCCCTGCGTCCCCGGCTGCGCGCCCTGCGGCCCGAAGCCTTCGGCGCGGACCCCACCGGGGCGCGACTGGAGCGGATCCTGCGCTCGCCGAACTTCGCCGACGGGGCCTTCGTGAACCCCCTGGGAACCCGGGTCAGGCCCGCCGGGTCGAAGGCCGAGTTCGCGCGGATCTACTTCCACAAGGAACAGCGGGTCCGGCGCAACCCCGGAGCGCCGATCCCCGTCTACCCGACGACCCTCGCCGAACTGGCCAAGCCGCCGGTGAGCGGTCTGCGGCTGACCTGGATGGGCCACTCCAGCGTCCTCGCGGAGATCGACGGCCGTCGCGTCCTGTTCGACCCGGTGTGGGGCGAGCGCTGCTCGCCCTTCCCCTTCGCGGGCCCCAAGCGGCTGCACCCCGTCCCCGTGCCGCTCGCCTCGCTCGGCGAGGTCGACGTCGTCGTCATCTCGCACGACCACTACGACCACCTCGACCTGCCCACGATCAAGGCCCTCGCCGGCACCGACACGGTCTTCGCCGTCCCGCTGGGCGTCGGCGCCCACCTGGAGCGCTGGGGCGTCCCGGCGCACCGCCTGCGGGAACTGGACTGGAACGAGGCCACCGAGGTCGCCGGCCTCACCCTCACCGCGACGCCCGCCCGCCACTTCTGCGGGCGCGGACTGCGCAACCAGCAGTTCACCCTCTGGGCCTCCTGGGTCGTGGCGGGGGAGGAGCACCGGATCTTCCACAGCGGGGACACCGGCTACTTCCCCGGGTTCCGGGAGATCGGCGAGGCCCACGGCCCCTTCGACGCCACGATGATCCAGATCGGCGCCTACTCCGAGTACTGGCCCGACATCCACATGACGCCCGAGGAGGGCATGCGGGCCCACCTCGACCTCCAGGGCGGCGTCGCGCGCGGCACGATGCTGCCGATCCACTGGGGCACCTTCAACCTGGCCCCGCACCCGTGGGACGAGCCCGGGGAGGGCACCGTCGCCGCGGCCGGGGCCGCCGGGGCCGCCGTCGCGCTGCCGATCCCGGGACAGCCCTTCGAGCCCGGGGCGGCCGACGCCCCGGGCGAGGCCTGGTGGCGGCCCTTCGTCGCGGGCGTCACCCCCGCGCCGGAGCCCGTCGCGGGCGCGGCCGGGCGGTCCGTCACGGCCCCGGCGTCCGCCGGCCCGGTCGCCGCGGCCGGACCCGGGGCGGGCCCGGCCGGGCGAGGGGAACCGGAGGCCGTCGGCTCCTAGGGCCGTCACCGGAGCGGGGCGCGCACGCGGTCCGGAGCGGCGTACGCCCCGGACCGGGGAGCGTCGGCCGCCGCGCGCCCGCCCGGCCCGGGCGGGCGCACGTCAGGACGGACGACGGCCCGTCACCGGGAACCCTCCGGGGCGAGGCGTGCCGCCAGCCCGCTCGGGGTGGGGCGGGCGTAGAGGTCCCGCACCGCCACCGAGCCCAGGCCCGCCTTGCGCAACGCGCCCAGGAGCCGTACGGCGAGCAGGGAGTTGCCGCCGTTCTCGAAGAAGTGGTCGTCCGCCCGGGTGTGCGGCCCGACGACGGCGCGCCACACGGAGAGGACCCGCTCCAGGGTCTCGGACGTCGCCGCTCCGGGCCCCGGGGCCGCGCCCTCCTCCCGTACGGCGGCGGTCGGGGAGCGTCGCGGCAGCGCCGCCCGGTCCAGCTTGCCGTTGAGGGTCAACGGCAGCGCGGGGAGCGCGATCAGCTCCGCCGGCACCATGTAGTCGGGCAGCAGGGCCGCGACGCGACGGCGGACGTCCGCCGTGGTCCCCGCCCCGTCGGCGGGCACCAGGTAGGCGACGAGCCGGGCGTGGGCCGGACCGTCCTCCCGGCCCAGGACGATCACGGCGGCGTCCGCGACATCGGGATCGTCCAGCAGCACGGAGCGCACCTCCCCCAGCTCGATGCGGAACCCGCGGATCTTGACCTGGTCGTCCAGGCGCCCGGCGTGATCGAGGGAGCCGTCGAGCCGCAGCCGCCCCAGATCGCCGCTGCGGTACAGCCGGCGGCCGCTCACGGCGTCGACCACGAACCGCTCGGCGGTGAGCTCCGGCCGGTTGAGGTAGCGCCGCGCCACTCCCGCCCCGCCCACCCAGATCTCGCCGAGCGCGCCCGGGGGCAGCGGCCTTCCCCGCGCGTCCCGGACGGAGACGGACCAGCCGGCGAGGGGGCGCCCCACGCGGTGGAGGTGCGTCGTGGGAGCCCAGGGCAGGACGTCGTGGAGGGTGACGTGCACGGTGGTCTCGGTGATCCCGTACATGTTGACCAGACGGCTCTCGCCGACCGGATGGCGCCGGAACCAGCCGCCCAGCATCCGGGGGTCGAAGGCCTCGCCGCCGAGGACGACGAGCCGCGGCGCCGGGCCCGCCTCCCGCGCGTCGTGCTCCAGCAGGGCGGCGAAGGCGGACGGCGTCTGACTCAGTACGGTGACGCCCTCGCGCACCAGCAGGGCGTGGAACTCCTCGGGCGAACGCGTCACGAGGTGGGGTACGACGACGAGCCGGCCCCCCGTCAGCAGGCAGCCCCAGATCTCCCACACCGAGAAGTCGAAGGCCGCCGAGTGGAAGAAGCTCCACACGTCGTCGGGGCCGAGGGCCATCTCCCCGCGCGTGGCCTCCATCAGGGCGAGGACGTTGCCGTGGGGAACGACCACCCCCTTGGGCCGGCCGGTGGTCCCGGAGGTGTAGATGACGTAGGCGGTGTGGTCGGGACCGACGACCGGCAGCTCCACGTCCGGCGCCGCCTGCGCACCCGCCGACAGGGCCGCCGGCGCGAGCACCGGGGTACCGGGCCCGGCGGGGAAGGTCGAGACGGTGCTGATGACGAGGGCGAGCCCGGCGTCCTCGGCGATGTGGCGCAGCCGCTCGTCGGGGGAGTGCGGGTCGAGCGGGACGTAGGCGGCGCCGCTCTTGAGCACGGCCAGCAGGGCCACCACGAGGTCGACGGTGCGCTTCAGGCAGACGCCGACGAGATCGCCGGGGGAAACGCCCCTCCGCACCAGTTCGCGGGCCCAGGCCGAGGCCCGCTCGTCCAGTTCCCGATGGGTCAGCCGTCGCCCGCCGTCGTCCACGGCGATCGCGTCCTGCCGGTCGCGGGCCGCCCGCTCGACGGCGGCGGGGATCCCGAGGGCCTCCGCCGGGCCCGGCCCTGTGTGGTCGCCCCACGCGACGACGGCGCGCGCCTCGGCGTCGGTCAGCAGGGCGAGGTCGGCGACGATCCGCCCGGGCGGCTCCCGGTCCAGGTCGGACGCGAGCCGCCCGACCTGCCGGACGAAGGCCTCGGCGACCGTCGCGTGCACGGCCTCGGGCGAGCGGGTGGAGGTGTCGAGGACGACGCCGTCCCCCTCCCGGACGAAGACCGGCGCCGTCGCGAAGGCGCCGGGCGGGAACGGCAGGTAGGTCAGGCCGGGCCGGCGGTCCGACAGGACCACGCAGACCGCGGGGCCTTCGCCGCCGCCCGTCCCGCCGGCCCCGTCTGCCCTGTCCGTCCCGTCCGCCCTGTCCGTCTCGCCCGGCGCGCGGAGTCGGGCCTCGACCCGGTCGAGCAGCCGCCCGATCGGGAGGTCCTCGTCGACCTCGACCCGGATCACCTTCGCCTCGGGGAAGTCCCCGAAGGTCGCGTCCGACACGACGGCCAGCCGCACCGCGGCGGCGCGCTCGTACCGGCTCAGCGCGAGGGCCGCGGCGGCCACGGCGGCCACCGGCCGCACGGGCCCCTCGGCGGCCGTCCCCGGCGCGCCCGGGACGGGCTCCGGTCCCGGCCCTGTGTCGCCGGCCAGGCCCCACGGGGGCGCGCCGGCCGGACGCCGACCCGCGTCGTGCGCGTCCCGGCCGGCCCCGGCTCCGGCTCCGCCGTCGGTACCGGCCCCGGTCCCGGGTCCGTCGTCGACCCCCGTCAGGAGGTCGAGCAGGTCGTCGGGATCGGCGTCGGCGGCCGTCAGCGTACGGGCGACCGCGCGCAGCCCCTCGGCGGTCAGCCGTCCCCGACGGGCGACGACGCTGAGGTCGGCCGTGCCGTCCGGATGGCGGGTCAGGACCACGCGCGGGCCGGCGGCCCCGGGTCCGAGCGGCCGCAGCGCCTCCCGGTGCCCCCGGGCGGAGGCGGTCGGGGTGAGACCGGCCCGCGTGATCCAGTAGCTGCCGACCTCGTCGAGCCGCGCCGAGGAGGCCGCGCGGGCGATCCGCTCCGCGGCCCGGTCGATGCGGGCCCCGTGGGACAGGCGCAGGACGAGGCCGTGCTCGGCCGCGTCCCCGAGCACGGAGCCGGCGCCCGTACCCGTGTGAGTCGTTTCGGTCATCTCATCTCCACATCGGCCGGGAGGGGCTCATCGGGCGGAGAACCCGCCGTCGACCGTCAACGTCGTTCCGGTCACCTGGCGGGAGTCGTCACAGGCCAGCCAGAGCGCCGCGTTGGCGATCTCCTCGGGTTCGATCAGCGCGTTCATCGGCTGGGCCGTCACGAAGGTCCGCTCGTGTTCGTCGACGTCCACGTCCAGACTGCGGGCGATCTCGGCCAGCATGCGTCCCTCCACGTGGGGGGCGTCGCGCACCGAGCCGGGGCACACGGCGTTGACCCGCACCCGCAGCGGCGCGAAGTCGAGTGCCGCCGCCTTCGTCAGTCCGACCAGCGCGTGCTTGGCCGCCACGTAGGCCGCGAAGTTCCGGTACCCGACGAGGCCCGCCGTCGAGGAAACGTTGACGATGCTGCCGCCGCGCCGGGCGAGCATGCCGGGCGCGACGGCCCGGATCATCCGCCAGGCCCCGGACAGGTCGACGTCCAGCATCAGCTGCCACTCGTCGTCCTCGATCTCGTGGACGGGCCTGCCGGACGGGGCCGCGATGCCGGCGTTGTTGACCAGCACGTCGAGGGTGCCGAACCGGCGCAGCGCCGTGCCGATCGCGTCCCGCACCGAGGAGCTGTCCCGGACGTCCGCGAGCACGGACAGGGTGGCCGCGCCGGCCTTCCGGCACAGCTCGTCGGTCCGCTCCAGCTGGTCCCGGTCGGCGAGCGGGTACGGTACGCCCGCGATGTCCGCGCCGATGTCCAGGAGCACCAGGTCCGCGCCCTCCTCGGCGAAGCGCACGGCGGTCGCCCGGCCGAGCCCGCGGCCCGCCCCGGTGACGACGGCCGTCCTGCCCTCCAGCCTCACCGCGCCTCCCGCCCGGTCGGGGCCCCCGCGCCGGGGTGGAGGTCCGCGGCGATCAGGCGCAGCAGCTCCCCGGGCGCGTCCAGCAGGTACATGTGGCCGCCCGGCAGCTCCGCGTACGTGAACGCGCCGGTGGTCACCTTGCCCCACTCGGCCGCGTCACCCGCGCCGACCAACGCGTCCGCGTCGCCCCGCAGGCAGGTCACGGGCGCCTCGACGGGCGCCTGCGACAGCGGACGGTAGCCCTCGTGCATGGCCACGTCCGCGCGCAGCATCGGCAGCAACAGCTCCCGGAACTCCGCCACCTCCCACACCGGGTGCCGGTAGCCCGCGAAGGTCTCCACGGCGGCGAGGAAGGCGTCGTCGTCGAGGTCGGCCGCGCTCTCGGTGCGACCGTGGAAGGGGCCCGGCGACCCGCTCACGTACACGTGGGCGACCGGGATCTCGGTGCGCTCCTCCAGGGCGCGGGCGAGTTCGAAGGCGAGCACGGCGCCCATGCTGTGCCCGAAGAGGGCCACGCGGCGGTGTCCGGCCGCCGCGGCCTCGGCCGCGGGGAGCAGGGCCCGGACGGCCTCGGCCACCTCCCGCAGGGGTTCCTCGTCGGTGCGCTCCTCACGGCCCGGCAGTTGCAGGGGCGCCAGGAGGACACCGGGCGGGGTCAGGGGGTGCCACTTGGCAAACACGCTCGCGCCGGCGCCCGCGTAGGGCAGGCACAGGAGCGGTACGGGCTCGGGCGTCATCGCGGGCTGTCTCGTTTCGTGCGGGGACGCGCCGCCCCGGACGCGGGTGCGTCCGGGGCGGCACGTTCGGTGTGTGGGGGACGCGTGGGCCACCGCGGGGGCGCGGGACCTCAGGGGCGCAGGACCGCCGGCGGCCAGGCCAGGGGCTCGTCGACGCGGGAGACGAGGGGCAGGTCGCGGATGTCGTCGTGACCGAGCACCCACATCAGGAACCGCTCGAAGCCCATGCCGAACCCGGAGGTGAGCATCGGGGTCTCCTCACGCATGCGGACGTACCACTCGTACTCCTCCTCCTTGACGTTGTGCATCGCCATGGACTTGCGCAGGAGCCCGGGATCGACGTGGCGCTCGCCGGAGCCGACGACCTCGCCCATGCCGAAGAGGAGGTCGGCGCAGCGCGCCCGGTCGCTGTCGTCCGGGGTGAAGGCCTGGTAGAAGGGCACGGCCAGGGTGTCCTGGTCGTGCACCCACACGAACTCGCTGACCCTGGCCATCAGCAGGCGCTCGCCCTTGCGGGTCAGGGTCCGCCAACCGCCCTCGTCGCGGACGCAGCCGTCCTCGTCCGCGAGGATCCGTATCGCCTCGTCCAGGGTGACCCGCTCGAACGGGGCGGTGTGACGGGCCATGCGCTCCAGGTGCGAGACGTCGCCGCGCGCGGTGAGGAGCTGCTCGCCGTGCCGGTCGAGCAGGGCCGCGGAGAGGGCCTTGACGTAGCCGTCGACGTAGCGGATGAGGTCTTCCATCCCGCCGGGGATCTCGGCCTCGCTGTGCGTGAACTGGCTCAGGTGCGTCGCGTCGGGGGTCTCGCCGCGGAAGCTCGGCAGGACGCTGTAGCAGCCGCCGGGCGAGAGGCGGCAGCCGTACTCCAGGGCGAACTGCATCGAGTCGGCCAGGTAGGTGTCGACGCCGCCCACGTCGACCTTGACGGCCTCGGTGTCGCTGCCGAGGGCGGTGGGGCAGGTGACCGTGCGCGTCGTGATCGGGAGCCACAGGTGTTTGAGCCCCTGCGAGCGCGCGTACTCCATGGTCGTCCACTGGAGGGTCTCCTGGAGGTCGGCCACGAGCTGGTACCAGGGCGAGCGCAGGGCCCGGACGAACGCCCCGGGCTCGTTGCTCGCGTAGGTGAGCGGCGGGGTGACGCGCGGGGTGAGCGGGGTGGTCGGCGACATGGGGGGTCCCTTCTTACCGGTGGGCGGGGGAGGTCGGGAGGATGTTCTGGTTGCCGGACAGCACGTTCCGCGGGTCGAAACGGCGCTTGAGCTCCGCCAGGCGCTCGTACCGGGCCGCGCCGTAGACCTCGGCGACCTTGCCGGGCGCCTCGTCCTGGAGGTAGTTGACGTACGCGCCGCCGTGCTGCCACGGCGCGAGCCGTCGCACGCCCAGGCGGCTCCAGTCCGCGTTGGCCGCGTCCCGGTCGGGATCGGTCCACTGCGAGGAGACGGTGACGATGTAGGGGGCGTCCCGGCGGGGGAAGGCGGACTCCTCGTCGGGGACGTCCGCGATGGCGCCGCGCAGGTACTCGAAGTCGACGGACGAGTACGGGGAGACCATGGCGGCGGCGCTCGCGAGCAGCTGCCCGGCGGCGTCACCGGTGAGTTCGGACAGGTAGCAGGACTTGGTGTAGTAGCGGTTCCCGTGGGGTTCGCCGTGGTCCCCCAGCGCCTGGAGCTCGGCGTACTCCAGGAGGCGGACGTCGCTCGCGGCGGCGGACGCGAACAGCGGGTCCGTGTGCTCCGGCCCCCGCGCGGGGTCGCCGAACCAGGCCGCGGTGAGGAACAGGGCCGGCTCGCCGCGCAGTTCCGCGGGGATCCAGTCCTGCGTCCCGGCGTGCTTGAGGGCGCCCACGGCGTGCAGGTCGGGGCCCTGCGCCTCGGCGAACTCCCGGTAGCGGGCGAGCGCTTCGAGCCCCCGGTCGAGGGGGAAGACGCCGGTGTGGAGGTGCACCGGGCCGACCGGGCGCAGCCGCAGCGTGAAGCGGGTGACGATGCCGAGGTTGCCGCCGCCGCCCCGCAGGCCCCACAACAGGTCCGGGTGGTGGTCCTCGTCGGCCACGACCACGCTGCCGTCGGCCAGCACCACCTCGGCGGCGAGGATGTGGTCGCAGGTCAGGCCCCATTTGCGGGCGAGCCATCCGTAGCCGCCGCCGAGGGCGAGGCCGCCGAGGCCCGTGTGCGAGACGACGCCGGCGGGGCAGGCCAGGCCGTGCGGGGTGGTCGCGGCGTCGACGTCGGCGAGGAGGCTGCCGCCCTGGGCGTGGGCGATCCGCCGCTCGGGGTCGACCGTCACCTCCCGCATGAGGGAGAGGTCGATCAGTACGGCGCCGTCCGCGAGGGCGGTCCCCGCGACGTTGTGGCCCCCGCCGCGCACGGTCACCGGCTGCCCGGTCGCCCGGGCGTAGCGCAGCGCGGCGCCGACGTCGGTGGGGGAGGTGCAGCGCAGGATCGTGCTCGGCCGGCGGTCGTGCATGCCGTTCCACACGGCCCGCACCCGGTCGAAGTCGGGGTCGGTCGGTCCCACGACCGGGCCCCGGAAGGAGCGGCGCAGTTCCGTCTCGGCGGAGGGGGAGGTCGGTTCGAGGAGTTCGGTCACGGTCGTGCTCGCCTTCCGGTGGTTCGCGTGCGGTGCCCTCAGGGGCGGGTCAGGTCGGGGGTGAGGATCTCGGCGATCCGGCGCCGGGGTTCGGCGTCCATGGCCTCCTCGTGCCGGCAGTCGAGTGCGTGTCCGGTGACGTCCTTCAGGTACGGGTCCCAGGACAGGGGGCTCGGTCGGGAGGGGCCCAGGCTCCCGGTGGCGTGGAAGTACACGGTCCGGCCGGTGAAGGGGGAGGGCCGGTGCCGGGCCAGCAGCCGGCTCGCGTTGACGCCGACCCGCACCAGCCGGTCCAGGTCCCCGACGGAGGTGCCCCACCGCTCCCCGGCGCTCGCGCGCAGTTCCTCCAGCACCCGCTCGATGTCCTCCTCCGCCCCCGCCGCCGTCCGTCCGGGGTCGGGGGGAAGGGGGGCCAGGGTGGTCAACAGGCCGTACTCGTCCCACTGTTCGGGGGTGGCGTGCGGCGGGTGGGGCCAGCTCTCGCCCGGGAAGGCGTCGATCAGGACCAGCAGGTCGACGCGGTGCCCCTCGCCCTCCAGGCGCGTCGCGAGCGCCTGGGCGATGTTGCCGCCCAGCGACCAGCCGAGCAGCCGGTAGGGGCCCTCCGGCTGCACCCGGCGGATCTCGCCGCACATCGCGTCGAGCATCTCCTCCAGGTCCGCGGGCGCGTCCGCCCCCTCGGCCAGGCCGGGGGCCTGGAGCCCGTACAGCGGCACGGCGGGCGGCAGGTGGGCGGCCAGGCCCGCGTAGCTCCAGGCCAGGCCGGTCGCGGGATGGACGCAGAACAGCGGCCGGGCGCCCGTGACGGAGCGCAGCGGCAGCAGGACCGCGAGGTCCTCGCCGGGGTCGTGCGTCCCGGCCGCGGCGAGGATCCCGGAGACGGTCGGCGCCCGCAGCAGCGAGCGCACCGTGACGTCCAGCCCCATATCCGTCCGCAGGCGGCTGAGCAGGCGCATGGCCAGCATGGAGTGTCCGCCGAGGTCGAAGAAGCCCTCGTCGACGCCGACCCGGGGCAGGTCCAGCAGATCGCGGAAGATGCCGCACAGCAGCTCCTCCCGCGGGGTGCGCGGCGGGAGGCCCCCCTCGTCGACGGCCGTCCCGGGCGCCGGCAGGGCCTTGCGGTCGATCTTGCCGTTCGGTGTCACGGGGAGTTCGTCGACGCACACGAACACCGAAGGCACCATGTACTCCGGCAGCGCCGCGGCGGTGTGGCGCCGCAGCTCCGCCGCCGAGGGCGCCTCGCCCGCCACGGGGACCACGTAGGCGAGCAGGCGGGTGCCGCCGTGCCGGTCCGGCGCCGCGAGCACGAACGCCTGGTGGACGAGGGGGTGCCGCTCCACGACGACCTGCACCTCGCCGGGCTCGATCCGATGCCCGCGGATCTTCACCTGGTGGTCGGCCCGCCCGAGGAACTCCAGCTCCCCGACCGCGTTCCAACGGACGAGGTCGCCCGTGCGGTACATCCGCTCACCGGGCTCGCCGAACGGGTCGGCGACGAAGCGCAGGGCGGTGACGTCGACCCGGCCGGCGTAGCCGCGGGCCAGCCCGGCGCCGCCGACGTACAGCTCGCCGACGGCCCCGGCGGGCACCAGTTGGAGCAGGTCGTCGAGGACGTACGCCCGCGTGTTGCGCAGCAGGCGGCCGATGGGGGCGCGCTCGCGGCGGAAGTCGTCGCCGGCGCGGATCACCGAGATCGACACGTCGTCGGAGCACTCCGCGGGGCCGTAGACGTTGGCCAGCGGGATGTCGGGGTGGCGGGCGAACCAGCGGTCGACCAGGTCGGGGGGCAGCTCCTCGCCGTGCACGAGCATCCAACGCAGGCCGCGCAGGAGGCCGACGTGCCGTGCGTCGAGGTCCCACAGGTCGAGGATCGCCCGCAGCACCTGCGGCACGATCTGAAGGACGGTGATGCCCTCGTCGGCGACGCAGCGGGCGAGCGCCAACGGGTCGCGGATGGTGTCCTCGTCCAGTACGTGGACCCGGCCGCCCACCGCCGCCGCCGTCAGCGCCTGCCAGACGGCGACGTCGAACGTCAGCGGCGCGTTGAAGGCCATCGTGTCGTGCTCGTCGAGGCCGTAGAGCTCGATGACGGCCAGCAGGTGGTTGGACAGGCCCCGGTGGGGCACCAGCACCCCCTTGGGGTGACCGGTGGACCCGGAGGTGAACACGGCGTAGGCGAGGGCGAGCGGGTGCGCGACCCCGCCGTCCCCCGGTGGGGTCCCCGGGCCGACGGCCGGGGAGGGGGCGTCCGCGAGCGGTTCGGCCCGCCGGACCCCCTCGACGCCCTCCAGCAGCAGCGCGGTCCGCTCCTCCAGCCCCGGCTCGGTCAGCACGAAGCGGGCGCCGCTGTCGGTCAGCATCCGCCGGGCCCGGTCGAGGGGCAGGTCGGCGTCGAGCGCGAGGTAGCCGGTGCCGGCCCCGAGCGCGCCGAGCGCGGCCGTGACGAACCAGGTGCCGCGCCGGGCGACGATGGCGGTCAGGTCGTCGGCCCCGGCCCCGGCGGCCCTCAGGCCGCGGGAGAACGCGGCCCCGGCCCCGTCGAGCTCCCGGTAGGTGTGGCGGCCGTCCGCCCCCGACACGGCCACGGCGTCGGGCCGTACGGCCGCCCGCGTCCGTACGGAGGCGGCCAGGTCGAGGTGCCGCTCCGCGACCTCGGGGCCGTTCCACTCCACCAGTTGCCGGTGCCGCTCGGCCTCCGCCAGCACCGGCAGCTCGCGCAACCGCACCGACGGGTCGTCGGCGACCCGTACCAGCACCCGTTCGAGGCGTTCGGCCAGGAGCCGGACGGAGCCCTCGTCGAAGAGGTCCGTCGCGTACTCGAAGGACACGCGCAGCCCGTCCGGGCGCCCGGACCCGGTGCGGCGGTCCTCGAAGTCGAGGGACAGGTCGAACTTCGCGGTCCGCGTGCCCAGGCGCAGCAGTTCGGCCTTCAGCCCGGGCAGCACGAGGGCGTCGCCCGGACCGCCCTCGTGCAGGGCGACCATCACCTGGAACAGCGGGTGGTGGGAGGGGGACCGCTTCGGGTTCAGGGCCTCCACGAGCCGGTCGAAGGGCACGTCCTGGTGGGCGTAGGCGTCGAAGTCGGCGGCCCGCACCCGGGCGAGCAGCTCTGCGAACGTCGGGTTGCCGGAGGTGTCGGTGCGCAGGACGAGCGTGTTGACGAAGTAGCCGACCAGTCCGTAGAGCGCCTCGTCCGACCGGCCCGCCGTGGGGGTGCCGAGCGGGATGTCGGTGCCGGCGCCGCAGCGGGTGAGCAGCGCGGCGACCGCGGCCTGGAGCAGCATGAACAGGCTGCAACCGTGCCGGCGGGCGACGTCGACCAGCCTGCCGTGCAGGGCCGCGTCGAGGGGGTGGTCGTGGACGTCCCCGGCGGCCTCCACGCCGTCGGCGGGCCGCCCGTCGCCGCCCAAGTCGTGCAGGACGCCCCGGTCGGGCAGGACCAGCCGGTCGGGCAGCCCGGACAGCGTCCGGTGCCAGAACCGCAGCTGCCGGCTGACGAGGCTGTCGGGGTCCTCGTCGTCCCCGAGGAGTTCGCGCTGCCACAGCGTGTAGTCGCCGTACTGCACCGGCAGCGGCGCCCAGTCGGGCGCGCCGCCCCCGAGCCGGGCGGTGTACGCCGTGCCCAGGTCCCGCAGCAGCGGCGTCAGGGACCATCCGTCGCAGACGGCGTGGTGCAGGACCAGCGCCAGTACGTGCTCCTCGTCGGCCGACCGGATCAGGCGGGCGCGCGTCAGCAGGTCGCCGTCGAGGTCGAAGGGCTCCTCCACGACGCCGCGCAGCACCTCGTCGAGCGGTTCGCGGTCCGCGACCTGCAGGACCAGGTGCGGGCCGGCCGCGTCGGCGGGCAGGACCCGCTGGTACGGCACTCCCTCGTGCTCGCCGAAGACGGTGCGCAGGCTCTCGTGACGGGTCACCACGTCCCGCAGCGCGGCTTCGAGCGCCGGGACGTCGAGCGGGCCGGTCAGCCGCACCGGCACGGGCACGTTGTAGGTGGAGGTGGGCCCCTCCAGGCGGTGGAGGAACCAGAGCCCCTGTTGGGCGTAGGACAGCGGGAACACGCTCACTCCTTGGGATCCCCGGCCGACGGGCGGAACGGGTGAGGGGGTACGGGCGCCGTCACGAGCGGCGGGCCAGGCGCGGGCGCGCCGGGCCGTCGGAGCCGCCCCGCTCCAGCAGGGCCGCGATGCCGGCGACCGTCGGGGCGTCGAGGACCCGTGCCAGCTCGATCGGCACTCCGGTCACCGAGCGGATGCGGTTCCACAGCCGCATCATCCGCAGGGAATGGCCGCCGAGATCGAAGAAGTCGTCGTCCAGCGAGACCGACTCCACCCCCAGCACCTCGGCGAACGCGGCGGCCACCGTGACCTCCAGCTCCGTGCGGGGGGCGCGCCCGCGGCCGTCCGGGTCGGGGGACGCGGGCAGGGGGATCGCGAGCAGCGCCGCCCGGTCGATCTTGTGGTTGTGGGTCCGCGGCATCACGGCCACCTGCTGGAGCGAGCCGGGCACCATGTAGGCGGGCAGCAGTTCGGCGAGCCGGCCCGTCAGCGCGGCGGTGTCCAGGGGGCTCCCGGCGGTGAAGAAGGCCCGCAGCGAGGCGATGCCGTCGGCCTGCGGACTCAGGACCACGGCGGCCTCGCGGACCTCGGGGAGCAGGCCCAACCGGACCTCGATCTCCGCCGGTTCGACGCGGTAGCCGCGGATCTTGACCTGGTCGTCGGCGCGCCCGAGGTAGTCCAGCAGCCCCTCCTCCGTCCAGGCGGCGCGGTCGCCGGTGCGGTAGAGGCGCCCGTCGATGCCCGGCGCCGTCACGAACGCGGCCCGGTCGAGCTCGGGCCGGTTGAGGTAGCCGCCGCTCAGCCCGTCCCCGCCGACGCAGAGCTCGCCGGGGACGCCGAGGGGCTGGGGATTGAGGTCCCGGTCGAGCACCCACGCCGTGGAATTGGCGATCGGGCGTCCGATGGGGATCCGGCCGGAGCCGGCCTCGGCGACGCGCCGCACCACCGAGAACGTCGTGTTCTCCGTCGGACCGTAGGCGTTGGCGAGGGTGAGGGTCGGGCAGGCTTCCAGGGCCCGCGCCACGTGGCCCGGGGACAGGGCCTCACCACCGACGAGCACGTGACAGCCCGCCAGAGCCGTGGGGTCCTGGTCGACGAGCTGGTTGAACAGGGTCGCCGTCAGGAACATGAGGTTCACCCCGTGCCGTTCGACGGCGGCCCGCAGCTCCACCGCGCTGAGCACGGTGGTGCCGGGGACCAGCACGACGGTGCCGCCGTTGAGGAGCGCGCCCCAGAACTCGAAGGTGGTGGCGTCGAAGGCGAGGGCGCCGGTCTGCAGGATCCGCGAATCGCGGGACAGGTCGACGAAGTCGGTGCCGCGCACCAGCCGGACCACCGCCCGCTGGCCGATCATCACGCCCTTGGGACGACCGGTGGTCCCCGAGGTGTACATCACGTACGCCTCGGCCCGCGGCCCCGAGGGCGGCGGCAGCGGCCGCTCGTCCTCACCCTCCTCGGGCTCCTCCCGGGGCGCGGTGAGGTCCAGCACCGGGACGGCGGCCGTGACCCGGGGGTCGTCGGTCACCAACAGGCAGGCGCCGCTGTCCTCCAGGAGGAAGGCGCGGCGCTCCGCCGGCGTGTCGACGTCGAGGGGGACGTAGGAGGCGCCCAGCCGTACGACCGCCAGCATCAACGCCGGCAGCAGGGGCGTCCTCTCCAGCAGGAACGCCACGCGCCGGCCCGGGGCGACCCCCCGGGCGCGCAGCAGCCCCGCCAGCTCCTCCGCCCGCTCCCGCAGCCGGCGGTAGCTGGTGGTCCCCTCCGCGTGGCTGACGGCCACGCCGTCCGGTCGGGCCTCGGCCTGCTCGGCGAAGAGCTGGTAGAGCCCCGTGTCGCGCGGGTACTCCCGGTCCGTGCGGGACAGCGCGCGCAGCCCCTCCAGCTCGGCGTCCGGGGTGAGGCGCAGCTCGCCGATCGTCGGCTCGCCGTCGGCGCACAGCCGCCCGAGCAGGTGCTCCAGGTGCCCGAGCATCCGCTGGACGAAGAGGGCACCGAACGTGTGCTCGTCGGCGTCCGCGTGCAGGGCGAGCCCGCCCTCCCGGGACCGTTCGTGCGAGAGGACCAGCGCCGCCCGCGTGCCGGCGGGCGCCGGACCGTCGAGGACGCACACGATCTCGGACGCGCCGCCGCGCTCCGGCTCCGGGGCGCGCACCGTCCGCAGCGCGGCGGCGACGAAACCGACGTGGTCGCTCGCCCGCAGCGAGGAGGGCATGGTCGCCACCAGGTCACGGGCCGGGTCGGCGGGCGACCAGGTCGTCCGCCGGATCCCCAGACAGAAGGCGGTGCCGTCGGCGTACTTGCGCGCCAGGACGAGCGCGGCCGCGCAGACGAGCTCCTCGGTCCGGTCGCCGATCAGGCTCGCCAGCTCGGCCGGAAGAATGCGGGTGGACCGCGTCGTGCGGCACGGCCCCGTCATACGGCAGCCGGCGCCGAAAGGAAATCCGGTCGGGGCGTCGGCCTGCCCCGGAAGCTCATTTCCCACGAGTTCTCTTCACCCATTTCGATCGGTCCGCACGGGCTCGTTCCCGTAAGGCGACAACGGCCGCGCCACATGCGTTCACGGGCTGTTCGGATACCGTCGGCAATAGAACGCAGACCGATGCTAAGCAGCCGGACATCCGGCCGGGCGGCAGAACCCCGGGCACAATGGCGGTAGTTCGAACATGCCGGTCTGGTGCGCGGTACGAAGGGGCCGGCAGTGTAGGCCGGGCACAGAGCCCTTCCCCCCACTACCCCAGGCAGGACAGGAAAGTGACACAGACGGCGCCGGCGCGGCGCACCGAAGCGGACCCCCCGGCCTCCCTGTGGCGGAACAGGAACTTCCTGCTGCTGTGGACGGGCCAGGGGATGGGCACCCTGGGCCCGCGGGTCGCCCTCGTGGCCATGCCGCTGCTGGCCCTGGAGGTGCTCGACGCGTCGACGTTCCAGGTCTCGTTGCTGACCCTGCTCGGCTGGCTGCCCTACCTGGTCTTCTCGCTCCCCGCGGGAGTGGTCGCGGACCGCCTCGACCAGCGCAGGACGATGATCGCCTGCGACCTGGGCCGCATGCTGCTCCTGGTGTCGATCCCCGTCGCGAGCATGACGGGATGGCTGAGCCTCACCTACCTCTACGTCGTCGTCGCGACGACCGGCACCCTCACGGTGCTCTTCACGGTCGCCTACCGCAGTCAGCTGCCCAAACTGGTCGGGGCCACCCAGCTGGTGGACGCGAACGGCAAGTTGGGCATGTCGGACGCGCTGGCCGAGATGGGCGGACCGGCGCTCGCCGGCCTGCTCGTCGGCCTGCTCGGCGCCGCGCGCGGCCTCTTCGCGAACGCCGCCACCTACGGCCTGAGCGCCCTCACCCTCGGACTGATCAAGGTCCCGGCCGCGGATCGGCAGGGCGCGGCGGTCGCCCGCCTGCCGTTCCGGACCGCCGTCACCGAGGGGTTCGCGTTCGTGCGGCGCGAAGCGGTCCTGCGCAGCCTGCTGCTGTGCACCACCGTCTCCAACTTCTTCTTCATCGCCGCCTCCTCGGTGCAGGTCACCTTCATGTCGCGCGAGCTGCACGCCTCGCCCGCCGTCATCGGCCTGGTCTTCTCCTGCGCGGCGGTCGGCGGGCTGCTCGCCGGCGCCTTCGCCAACCGACTGTCGAACGCCATCGGTTCGGCACGGATCATGTGGGTCTCCATGCTGGTCCCCGGCCCCCTCTACCTGCTGATGCCCGCCGCGGGCCCCGGCTGGGGCCTCGCCCTCTTCGCCCTCGGCCTCGCGGCGTTCTCGGCGAACTCGACGCTGTTCAACACCGCCTCCCTCTCCTACCGCCAACGCGTCTGCCCGCCCGACCTGCTGAGCCGGGTGAGCTCGGTCTACCTGTGGATCTCCTACGGGGCCGTCCCCCTCGGCTCCCTCCTCGGAGGAACCCTCGGCGCCACGCTCGGCCTCCGCCCCACCCTGTGGCTCTGCGCCCTCGGCCTGTGGAGCGCGGCACTGTTCGTCGTTTTCTCGCCATTGCGCGCGATGCGAGACACCCCCGGAATCCCGACCGAGGTCGAGGAGAAGAAATGAACACGGAAGAAACGGTGGGGGAAAGCGTCGCGGACGCCCTGCTGGCCATCTTCAGGAACAGCCTGGCGATATCCGATGTCACCCTCGACGGAAAGTTCTACGCGCTGGGCGGAGATTCGCTCCTCGCCGTGCGCGTCGTCAACGAGGCGCGGGAAAAGGGAATCAACCTCTCGCTGCGCGATCTGCTCGTCCACCAATCGGTGCGCGCCCTGTTGAACTCCGAGAGCGTCCGGGCGGGCACCGCGAAGAACTCCCCGGAACCGTTGGGGGCGTCCGCCGCCGGCGCGGGGCCGACGCACACCGCCGAGCCGTTCTCCCTGCTGTCCGCGCGGGACCGCGCACGGCTGCCCGATGGACTCCAGGACGCCCTGCCCGCCTCGGCGCTCCAGGCCGGCATGCTCTACCTGTGCGAGGCGGGCGGGGACCGCCACCTCTACCACAGCGTCGAGGGCTGGGAGGTCCGCGCCCCCTTCGACGAGACCCGCTTCCGCGCGGCCGTACGGGACCTGACGCACCGCCACCCCGCCCTGCGGACCTCGTTCGACTTCGGAGACCTGTCCACCCCGGCCCAACTGGTGTGGAACCACGTCGAGCCCGCGCTGCGCGTCGAGCACGCCGACTCCGCCGACGCGGCGCTGCGCCTCCTGGAGGACTGGCGCTCCCTCACCGGGATCGCGCCGCTCGACTGGCGCACCGCACCCCTGGTCCGGTTCCTGGTCGTCACGCTGCCCGGCTCCTTCCACGTGGCCGTCTCCGCCCACCACGTGGTGCTGGACGGTTGGAGCTTCAGCCGGCTCGCGGTCGACCTGACGCGGCTCTACGACACGGGCGCGGACGGGCGCGGCGCCGAGGAGGGGGTGGCGGACGCGAGGACCGCCGAGGAGGCGGCGGCGCGCCAGGAGGCGGGCCGGGAGGCGTGCGAGGAGGCCGCCGTCAACGCCCGCGTCCAGCACGCCTTCGTCGCCGCCGAACAGGCCGCCTCCGCCTCCGCCTCCGCCGAGGCCCACTGGCTCGCCCAGGCGGGCACCGCGGACGCGCTCGTCCCGTACGTGGACCCGGCGCGCGCCGTCGACGCCTCGGCGCGGCTCCTGCTGGACCTGCCCCGGGACCTCGTCGCCTCACTGTCCGGCGTGGCACGGGACCTGGGCACCTCGCGCAAGTCGGTGCTGCTCGCCGCGCACGCGGCGGCGCAGGGAGCCTGGTCCGGCCGCGACCGGGACGTGGTCACCGGACTCGTCTTCAACACCCGCCCGGAGAGCCCGGGTTCGGACCGGGCGACCGGACTCTTCCTCAACACCCTCCCGGTCCGCTTCGAGACCCTCCCGGACAGCTGGAACGACCTGATCCGCCACGCCGACGAGCTGGAGCGCGGCGGCTACGCCCACCGGCACTACCCGCAGGCCCTCCTGACCGAGCGCCTGGGCCGCCCGGCGTTCCCCGTCGTCTTCAACTACATGCACTTCCACGCCTACCGCGACCTCGACCGGCCCTCGGCCACCCCCACGCGCGGGCGATGGCGCAGGGGCAAGCCCAGCTTCCCCCTGCACGTCAACGTCGAGATCACGGACGGCCGCGGTCAGGTGCGCATCGGCTTCGACCCGGACCTCGTCCCCCGTCCCTCGGTCGAGGCGTACGCCCGCACGCTCCACGAGGGCCTCGTCCGGCTCGCGGCCGACCCCGCCGGCCCGACCCGGTGGACCCCGGACCCCACGCACCGTCCGCACACCGGACCCCAGGAAAGCGACGACTGATCATGGCAACCCGCCCCCGGCCGCGTTTCGCCGTCCTCTACGACCTCGGCGCCGTCCCCGCCGGCGAGATCGGCGCGGGCCTCGCCGACCTGGGAGACGTCACGTTCCTGGTACCGGATGGCTCCGACCACGTCGAGCGACTGCGGCCCGTGATGGAGATGCTCGGCGACGTCCACACCCTCTCCGGTGACCCGGCCGATGACGCCCGGCTGATCCGCGCGATCGCCCCCGACGCCGTCCTCACCTTCTGCGACGACCTGCTCCGGCCCGCCGGAGCGCTCGCCGCCGCGGCGGGCGTCCCCGGCCCCTCGGAGCGCACCACCCGGCTGTTCACCGACAAGGGCCTGCAACGACGCGCCCTGCGCGAGGCGGGCGTGGACCGCACCCGGACCGCGGTGATCGACACCCTCGCCGCGTGGGACGCCGCCCTCGACGAGGTCGGACTGCCCGCGATCGTGAAGCCCGTCAGCGGAACCCTCAGCCGGCACACCTTCGCCGTACGCTCCCCCCGGGACCGCGCCGAGGTGCGCGCCCACCTGGAGGGACTGGTCGCGGCGGGGGAGTGGGGGCCGTTCATCGTCGAGGAGTACCTCCGGGGCCTGCCGAGCGAGCCCTTCGGCGACTACGTCTCGGTGGAGAGCGTGTGCACCCCCGAGGGGATCACGCACCTGGTGCTCACCGACAAGACCCCGGTCATGCCGCCGTTCCGGGGGACCGGCCGGATCTGGCCGAGCCACCTGTCCCGGGCACGGCAGCGGGAGGTGCTCGACCTGGTCGGCGCCGCGCTGGAGGCGGTCGGCGCGGACCGGGGCTTCACCCACACCGAGGTCAAGCTCACCGCCGACGGACCCCGCGTCATCGAGATCAACGGCCGCATATCCGGCTACGTCAACATGATGGCCCGGGAGACCTGCGGAGTGGACCTGGTCGAGCTCGGCGCCCGCGTCGCCCTCGGCGAAGAGGTGGAGCGGGCCCCCTTCGACTTCGGCGGCAAGGTGCACTTCCAGTACAACAACCTCGCCCCGCTGCGCCCCTGCCGCCTCGAAGGCGTGGACGGCGCCGAGGAGGTCCGCGCCCTGCCGGGCGTCACCGCGTACCGCGCCTTCGTCCGCCCCGGCACGGACCTGGCGGGCGGCACCTCCACCCGCACCCTGGACGCCCTCTCCGGCGTGGGCGACAGCCACGACGAGGTGCTCGCCACCATCGAGGCGGCGCGCGCGGCCCTCACCTTCGAGCTGCGCTTCGAGGACGGCACGCGCCGGCTGACCGGCCTGGAGCTGCCCGAGCACTGACCGCCGCCGGCGCACCTGCACCCGGCGTACCGGGACCCGCACCGCCGGGGTCCGACGGCGCGCGGCCGTCGGACCCCGGCGTCGGCCCCCGCCCGTCAGACCCCGGCGGCCACGGCGACCCCGAGCGCGACGAGCACCAGCCCGGTGACCAGACGCAGCCGACGCTGGACCACCGGCCGGGTCATCAGGGCGCGGCCACGGCTGACACCCCAGGTGAACAGCAGGTACCAGCAGGCGTTCACCGACGCCCACACCGCGCCCAGCAGCGCGATCGAGGCGAAGACCGACCCGCGCGCGGTGACGAACTGCGGCAGCACCGACACCGCGAAGACACCTGCCTTCGGGTTGCCCAGGTTCGTCGCGAGCCCCGCCCCGAAGGCCCCCCAGCGCCCCGCGCGCCCGTCGGTCCGCCCGGCCGGCGCCGGACCGCCGCGCCCCGCCCGGAGCGTGTTGACCCCGAGGACGACGAGCACCAGGCCGCCGGCGATCCGTACGACGGCGTACAGGTCGGGGTTGGTCAGCAGCAGGGTGGACAGGCCCGCCGCCGCGGACAGGGACCACAGCAGCAGCCCCACCGCGTTGCCGACGATGGTGGCCCGCGCGACGCTCAGGCCGCCCTCCAGCGTCTGCCGCATCATCATGGCCTGACCGGCGCCCGGGAGCATCGCCAGCAGCCAGGTGGTCATGACGAAGAGCGGCAACTGCGTGGGCACTACGGCAGCCCGTCGGCGACGGCGGCCAGGAACACGTCGTTCTCGGCCGGTGTCCCCACCGACACCCGCAGCCAGGACGGGACCCCGCCGTCGCGGACCAGGGCCCCGCGCGCCACGATCTCGCGCCAGGCCCGGCGGGTGTCCCGGAAGCGGCCGAACTGCACGAAGTTCGTCTCGGAGGCGGCCACCTCGTAGCCCGCCGCCCGCAGTTCCCGCACCAGCCGGTCCCGCTCCGCGGTGATGCGGTCGACGTTCCCCAGCCGGGCCGCCGCCCGCTCCAGCAGGGCCAGTGCGATCGCCTGGGTCGGCGCGGACAGGTGGTAGGGCAGCCGCACGAGTTGGACGGCGTCCACGATCGCGGGGGCGCCGACGAGGTAGCCCAGCCGCAGCCCGGCCAGGCCCAACCCCTTCGAGAGGGTGCGCACGACGACCAGCAGCGGCCGTTCCTCGATCAGCGGCAGCGGGGACGGGGTGCGCTGGAACTCGACGTACGCCTCGTCCAGGATCACCAGCGCCGGACCCGCCGACTGGGCCGCGTCGTACAGGGCGGCCACCGTATCGGGGCTCACCGCGGTGCCCGTCGGGTTGTTCGGAGCGGTGATCAGGACGACGTGCGGACGGTGCTCGACGATCGCCGCGCGGGCCGCGTCGGGCGCGATCGTGAAGTCCCGCGCCCTCGGCGCGCCGCACCAGGCGGTGCCCGTGCTGCGGGCGATCTCGCGGTGCACGGCGTAGGAGGGCTCGAAGCCCATGGCCAGGCGGCCGGGGCCGCCGAAGACCTGGAGGAGCTGCTGGACGACCTCGTTCGCGCCGTTGGCCGCCCAGACCCGCCCCGCGTCGAGCGGCGGACCGCCCTCCGCCTCCAGGTGGCGGGCGAGCGCGGCCCGCAGGGCCAGGGCGTCGCGGTCCGGATAGCGGTTCAGGTCGCGCAGCACCGGACGCAGGAGCGCCAGCACCTCGTCGACCAGATCGTCGGGGAGCGGGTACGGGTTCTCGTTCGTGTCGAGCCGGACGGGGACGTCGATCCGCGGCGCGCCGTAGGCGGTCAGCCCCCTCAGCTCCGAGCGGATCGGCAGTTCATCGATGCTGACCATGGGAAGGTCCTTCAGTCGTCGAAGTCCAGGAAGTCCGACACGAGGGGCCCGGCGACGGCCCGGAACTCCTCGAAGTACGCGTGCCGCGCGCCCGGCAGCAGCGCGAGCCGGGCGCGGGGGATCCGGTCCGCCAACAGATGCGCGTTGGCGACGGGGTTGAGCCGGTCGTCGGTGCCGTGCACGACCAGCGTCGGGCAGCCGATCCAAGCCAGCGCGTCCCAGGCGTCGTGCCGGTCGCTCGCCACCAGGTGCCGGTTGCGCGCGAACGCCGGCATCGTGGGATCGCCGAGGGTGCGGTGGGGGCCGGGGTGCTCGGCGAGCCAGGCCGGCGTGTACATCAGGTCGAGGAGCGCCGCCCGCCGGCCGGCCGCGTCCCCGCCCGCCAGCGCCCGGCGCACGCTCGCGTCGCGCTCGACCGCGTGCGGACCGCCCGGAGAGGTGCAGCCGAGGACGAGGGAGCGCACGCGGTGCGGCCGGTCGACCGCCAGCCACTGCGCGACGCGGCCCCCCATCGAGGTGCCGTACACGTCCGTCCGCTCGATCCCCAGGTGGTCGAGGACCGCGCGGACGTCGTCGGCGAGGAGCCGCGTGCTGTAGGGCACGTCCGGCCTGTCGCTGTCCCCGGTGCCGCGGTAGTCGATCGTGAGGGTGGCGCGGACGGCGTGGAAGTCCTCGCGCACGCCGTCCCACCAGTGGTGCGAGTTCGCCTGGCCCGCGAGCAGGACCAGCGGCGAACCGGTCCCCCGGAGCTGGTAGGCGATGCGGGTGCCATCCGCGGCCCGGGCGTACGTCGTGCCCACGTCGCTCCTCTTCGATCGGGGTGTGCGCGGAGGCTACATGCCGGCGACCGGGGCGGCGTCGGATTCCGCCTCGTGCGAGAAGTAGCCGGTGGTCGCCTTGCGGCCGGACCGCAGGTGGGCCCCCTCCTGGATCTCGAAGAGGGAGTTGAACTCGGCGGCGGCGAGCGGCAGTCGCCACGTGCCGCCCTCGCTGCGGGCCGTCTTGGAGACCTTGCCCCGCACCAGCTTGGCCGTGGGCTCGTTGTGCGCGGCGTGCGGGCCGTAGTACAGCGGGAAGGCGTCGCTCGCCCGGTAGGCGGGGATGAACGCGCGGCGGTAGCGGTCCGAGTTGTTCTGCTCGGAGGAGTGGACGACCAGCGGGTGCAGGAAGACGACGCTGCCGGCCTTCCCCTGGCAGTCCACGACGGTGGACTCCGCCACGCCCACGCCGTCGAGGCTCACGATCTTGCCGCCGAAGAACCCGTCCACCTCGTGGCTGAGCAGACCGCTCTTGTGCGAGCCGGCGGCCACCTGGAGGCAGGCGTTCTCCCGGGTCGCGTCGTCGAGGTAGACGAGCGCGGCCACCAGGTCGGTGTTGGAGTGCGGGTAGTAGGCGAAGTCCTGGTGCCATTCGACGGGGCTGCCGACGTGCGGCGCCTTCACGTTGAGCTTCGAGTACTGCAGGATCAGGTCGTCGCCGATGAGGTCGGCGACGGCGTCGAGCAGGCGCGGGTGCTCCGCCAGTTCGGCGAACACCTTGTCACGGCTCGTCGGAGCCCAGATGCGACGGGCCTTCGAGGCGTCACCGGGTTCCGTCTCGGCGACGGAGTTCAGGTCCTGACTGGAAAGCAGGTCGTCGACGACCTGTCGCGCCCGATCGACGAAGTCGCTCTCGAAGAGCCCTTCCACGACCAGGAAACCGTTCTCCCGATAGGCTTCGATCTGGCTCTCGGAGAGGACGTGTCCCATGAATGCACTCTCTTTCCGGCAATCGCCCCGCCGACCGGCGGGGCGCGGTCCATCGGCACATGCGTGTGAACGATCTGCGGCAGCGGGTCTCGCACCGCCTGCCCCCGACCATACAAGGACCAACCGGACTGGAGGGGAGGCAACTTGGAGAATTCGAAAAGCAGCGAAAGTGCCTCCGGTAGTGCCCCTCGGGCGCTGCGGTACTGCGTAGCGTGACGAGCCCTGAGCGACTTTCCGACGGCTAGGGAGTTCCATGACCGGCGTCTCGCGAGAGCCCGCTGACCGTAGTACTGCGGCGGCGGTCGAGATCCTTGACTGCACGCTTCGGGACGGCAGTTACTCCGTGGACTTCAAATTCACGGAAGAGACCATTCGAGCCGTCCTCGCCGGCCTGGAGAATTCGGGGATGGGCCTGATCGAACTCGGCCACGGACTCGGTCTCAACGCGGGTGAGGCGCTCTCCCGGCCCAGCCTCGTGACCGACGAGCGCTGCTTCGAGATCGCGTCCGGGACCCTGCGCCGGGCCGCCTGGGGGATGTTCTGCATTCCCGGGCTCGCCGAGCCGGCCCACCTGGCCCGCGCCGCCGGGGGCGGGATGGGCTTCGTGCGCGTCGGCGTCGACATCACCGACGTGTCCCCGGCCGCCCGGTTCGTCGGGCAGGCGAGGGAACTGGGCCTGCGGACGTTCGTGAACCTGATGAAGACCAACGTGCTCGACGAGCGCGGCGTGGTGGCGGCGGTCCGGCGGTGCGCCGGGTTCGGGGCCGACGCCGTCTACCTGGTGGACTCCGTCGGCGGCTACCTGCCGCACGAGGTCGAGGCCCTCTTCCGACGGGTCGGCGACGAGACGGGCGTCCCGCTGGGCTTCCACGGCCACGACAACCTCGGGCTCGCCAACGCCAACGCGCTGGCCGCCGCGACCGCCGGCGCGCGCTACGTGGACACCACCCTCGACGGCATCGGGCGCGGCGCGGGCAACACCGTGACCGAGGCCTTCGCCGCGATCCTCGCGCGGCACCGGGGGGTCGGGGCGTACGACTACCGGGCGCTCGCCCGGCTGAGCGAGACCGTCGTGCGCACCCTGCCGCGCCTGCACGACGACCGCACCTTCCAGGTGCTCGGCGGGCTGACGCAGACCCACTCCAGCTTCTTCCCGCTGATCACGCGCTGTGCGGAGGCGGCCGACGTCGACGTCTTCGAGCTGATGACCGCCGTCGCCGAGGTCGAGCGCGTCCGCCCGACGGAGTCGCTCGTCAAGGAGATCGCCGCCGCTCTGCGCTCCTGAGTCCTGGCCGGTACGCCATCGGGCCGGCCGCCGCGGGGACACCCCGGGGCGGCCGGCCCCCGCTCGTCCGCGACGCCGGTCGGCGCCCCCGCGGGCCGGTCGCGACCGGGGGTCGACGGAGCGACTTGACATGCGCGGCCGGCGGCCCGGCATGACGTGCCTCACACGATTAATCCGTGAAATGTCGTCGGCGTCGAAAGGTTCGCGCCGGCATGGCGTCAAGTGACGGGTCCTTATATCGGGAGCATGCGACCAAACCGCGCATCGCCTTCCGTTCGGGTCGACGGCATGAGGCAGTTGTCGGCCGGCGCAAGTGCCGATATGCCTCCCATTGGAAGGCAATGCTTGATCGCCCGAGGGTTCCCCGGCCAACCAACTCCCGTTAGGGTCAGACCAGTCGGTACGTCCAATCTAGACGTTCCGCATGGGTAATCGCTTGAGGGGGACTCGTGGCAAACCTTTTCGACGATGCCGACGGGGAATTCGTAGTTCTTGTGAACGCCGATCGACAGTTCAGCCTCTGGCCCGGCTCCATCGAGATCCCCCCGGGCTGGGACGTGGTTTCGGGACCGGCCGGGCGCCGGGCATGCCTCGACCGTGTCGAGGCCGACTGGCGGAGCCTGCGGCCGGCGAGCCTCTCCGGAGAGCTCCTCGACTGATCCGTCGAAATTTACACTTCCGGCCAACGGGGGCCAGGAGAATTCCTCACAGGGAATGGCTGCCGGCCGCGTACGGAACCGTCACCCCCCACCCACGGGACGGCGTGCGCGCGTATCCACATCTGGAGCAATTGAAGATGATGAACTGGGCGAATGTCGAGGACTTCGGTATCCAACTCCAGCGGTACCGCAAGAGGGCCCAACTGAGCCAGAAGACCCTGGCCGACCTCTCGACGGTCAGCGTGCGGGCCGTCCGCAACCTGGAGCTCGGGCAGGTGGCCGCCCCCCGCCGGGAGACGGTGCGCCTCCTCGCGGACGCACTCCTGCTGACCACCCACGAGCGCCTCTCGTTCGAGCTCTCGGCGGGCGGCGAGGTCGACGAGGCGCTCTTCGCCACCCTCAGCCCGCCGACCGACGTACTGGCGCGTCCCCTCCTCGGGCGCACCCGCGAACTCGAATCACTCGTACGGCAGTTGCGCAGCGAGCAGCAGCGGATCACGGTCCTGTCCGGATTCCCCGGCGTCGGCAAGACGCACCTGGCGGTCGCCGCCGCGCGCACCGTCGAGGCCGCGACGGCCACGCCGGTCCTCTGGGTCCAACTCCAGAAGGGCCGCGACCGCGGCCCGCTCCAGGCGGCCATCGCCGACCTGCTGGTGGGCGAGGGGACGGGCGTGGGCCGGCTCGCCCGGCAGATCGGCGACCGGGCCACCCTCCTCGTCCTCGACGGCAACGACAGCGGCCAGGTCCGTCGCGAGACGGTGTGGACCCTCATCCGCGAGTGCCCGCACCTCAGCGTCCTGGAGACCGGGCGCGTCCCCCACGGCGTCTCGGACCACCACAGGTTCCTCGTGTCCCCCCTGCCCACCTGGCGGGCGGGCACGGCGCAGGTCCCCACCACCCACGCGCCCGCCCTGGACTTCCTGTTGCGGCGCTTTTGCGACCTGCGGCCCCACTTCCAGGCGGGCGAGGGCGACCACCAGAAGCTCGCGGAGGTCTGCGCCCGACTCGACGGACTGCCCGGCGCCCTCGAATCGGCCGCCTCCTGGGCCACCGTGATCTCCATCGACGAACTGGTGACCATGGCCCGGGACGAGCCGGAGGCCCTCGCCAGCCATCCCGCGACGCGCAGCGACCCGGTGGCGGCGGCCCAGGGCGTACTGGGGCAGCAGACCCCCGTCACCCAGGACCTGGCGCTCCGGCTCGCCGACCGGCCCGAAGGGTGGACCATCGACCAGGTCGTCCGCCAGGCGGGGCTCCCCAGGGCGCAGGCGGCCCTCGCCGTCCAGTCGCTGCTGCACGCCGGCCTGATCGTCGAACTCCCGTCGAAGCCGGGCGGCCCCGTCCGCTTCGCCCTCCTGCACCTCGCCCGCGTCGCGATGCGGGGGCGCTCCCCGCTCGTGCCCAGACTCGCGCTCTGCGCGAGCTGACGAGTCCTCATCTTCTGTTCCTCGAAACGGAGTACGCATGCGTCTTTGCACCATGAACCTGGACGGCCGGGAAGACGTCGGCATCGCCGTCGACGGCGGGATCGTCCCGCTGAGCGTCCTCGCGGAGCGGGCGGGGTCCCCCTTCGGCCCGACGCTCTTCGACATCGTTGTCGGCGACCAGTTGGACGGCATCCGGGAGGCCTTGGCCGATCCGGAGGTCAAGGCTGCGGCCGTGAGTTCCACGGAGGCGGTCTTCGGCCCGATCTACCGCCGGCCGCCCAAACTGTGGGGTGTCGGGCTGAACTTCCGCAGGCACGCCGACGACCTCGACGTCGAACAGCCCGCCGGCACGCCCGGCTCGTACCTGCGTCCGAGCAGCTGCGTCATCGGCCACGGGGACGAGATCGTCCTGCCGACCCAGTCGGACCGCGTCACGGCGGAGGCGGAGCTCGGCGTGGTGATCGGCCGGACCTGCCGGGACGTCGCACCCGAGGACGCCGCGTCCGTCATCTTCGGCTACACGACCGTCCTGGACATGACCGCGGAGGACGCGATCCGCGTCAACCCGCGCTACATCCCCTGGTCCAAGGCCTTCGACACGTTCTGCAGCCTCGGCCCGTGGATCGTGACCCCCGACGAGGTCGGGGACCTCTCGACCCTGCGCGTCTCCACCGTGGTGAACGGCGAGACCATCGCCACCAACCAGGTCTCGGCCATGATGCGCGACCCCTACTGGCAGGTCGCCCACTTCTCCGGCGGCATGACGCTCGACGCCGGATCCGTCCTCGCCACCGGCACCCCCGGGGCCGGCGTCATCCGCGACGGCGACGTCGTCGAAGCCGTGGTGGAGAGGGTGGGCACCCTCCGCAACACGGTGCGCCGAGCCGCCCGCTAGCGGCCGGGAGCGCGTACGCCCACGAAGGGCGGGGGCGTACGCGCTCCCGGCGCATTCGGGCTGTCGTGCGAGCGCTCCGTCGGGAGCGGGAAGCGGGCCGCCCAAGTTCCCCAACTCGGCGTCCGGGGTGGGAGCGTGCGGTCTAGCGTGGGTATCCGGTGATCAACACCGGGCCCCGGGAACGCCGGGGGCCGGGCCCCACGTACCGAGGACGCCGATGTCCGGACTCCGCGCCGCACGCCACGCACCGTCGAGACACGCCGCCACCGGTCCCGACCGGCGGATACGGCCCCAGCTGGTCCGCGCCGCCGTCCTGCCCACGCTCGCCGCCGGGCTCAGCGGCGCCGCCGCCGTGATCTTCACCCTCCAGCTCGGCGGCGGCGCCGGGGAACGCGACGCCCGCCTGTGGCCCGTCCTCACCGGCTGCGCCCTGCTGGTCCTCGGGGCCCTCGCCGCCGCCCTGCTCGGGGCGCAGCGCGGCGCCAAGACCGTCCGGGACCGCTGCGAGGCGCTGCGCCGCTCCAGCGTGCGCGGTCGCCAGGAACTGCGGACCGCCGCCGAGGGGCTGGAGCGCGGGGAGGCCCCGTCCCGGCCCGCGCGCGGCGCCCAGGGCCCGGCCGGACCGTCCGGCGAAGGGGGCGGCGGTGGCGGTGGAGGCGACGAGTTCCGGCTGCTGGCCCAGGAGTTGCGCGGCGCCCGCGAACAGGCCCACGAGACCCTGGTCCGGCTGGCCGTCGCGCCCGCGCCCAGCGACAGCGACCGCAAGGTGGAGGTCTTCGTCAACCTGGCGCGCCGCCTTCAGTCCCTCGTGCAGAGGGAGATCTCGCTCCTCGACGAGCTGGAGGACACGGTCGAGGATCCCGATCTGCTGAAGGAGCTCTTCCACGTCGACCACCTGGCCACCCGGATCCGCCGGCACGCCGAGAACCTCGCCGTGCTGGGCGGCGCCGCCTCGCGCCGCCAGTGGACCCGCCCGATCGACCTGAGCGAGGTGCTGCGCTCCTCCGTCGCCGAGGTCGAGCAGTACACGCGGGTCAAGGTGGTGCCCCCGGCGGGCGGCACCGTCCGCGGCCACGCCGTCGCCGACGTGGTGCACCTGCTGGCCGAACTCGTCGAGAACGCAACCGTGTTCTCCGCCCCCGACACCGATGTGGTGGTCCGCGCGGAACGGGTCACCGCCGGCATCGCCGTCGAGGTCGAGGACCGCGGACTGGGCATGCCGCCCGAGGAACAGCACCGGATGAACGCCCTGCTCGGGGACCCCGACCAGGTGAGCGTGGGGCACCTGCTGGCCGACGGCCGGATCGGGCTCTTCGTGGTCGCGGCGCTCGCCCGCCGGCACGGCGTCAAGGTGGAGCTGAAGTCCAACATCTACGGCGGGGTCGTCGCCGTGCTCGTCCTGCCCCAGGGCCTGCTGGGCGCGCAGGCGCCGACCGCCTCCGACGTGCGGGGCGGCTCGCGGACCACCTCGTGGGGCACCGGCCAGGGCGTGGGACTCCCGCCGCTGGAGCCCGTACGGGTCCCCGCGCCCGCCTCCTGGCCCACGACGCCCACCGGCCCCACCGGCCCCGTCGCGCCCGGCGGACCGCGCCGGCCCGCCGCCCCCGAAGGGCCCGCCACCCCGACGGACCGGTACCCGACCCCCACGGTGCCCATGGCCCGCGTGGACGGCGGCGACCCGATCGGCGACGACGAGGACGGGGACCGGCCCCTCCTGCCCCGCCGGCGCGCCCAACAGCACCTCGCCCCCCAACTGCGCGAGACCCCCGCCCCCCGCCCGGCCGCCGACCCGGAGCCCGCCCCGCACGACCCCGACCTGATGGCGGCCTTCCAACGCGGCTTCGGCCGGGCCGAGTCGGACCCCCACGCGTGAACCGGGCCCCCGCCCGGACCCCCACCCCAGCAAGGAGCACACCCCCATGACCGGTGAGACCGCGACGAAGACCGGCAGCCTCTCGGACCTCGACTGGCTGTTGGGCGGACTCGTCCAACGCGTGCCGTACACGCGCAGCGCGGTGCTGCTCACCGCCGACGGGCTCGTCACCTGCGTCCACGGGCTCGACGCCGACAGCGCCGATCACCTGGCCGCCCTGGCCTCCGGCCTGTACTCGCTGGGGCGCAGCGCCGGAGCGCGCTTCGGGGACGGCTCGGAGGTCCGCCAGGTGGTCGTGGAACTCGACACCGCCCTCGTCTTCGTCTCCGCGGCCGGATCCGGCACCTGCCTCGCGGTCCTGGCCGACCGGGAGGCCGACGCGGGCGTCCTCGGCTACGAGATGGGCATGCTGGTCAAGAGCGTGCGGCCGTTCCTGGCGGCCCCGCCGCGCCGCCCCGTGCCCGCCGCCTCCCCCGCCGTCGAAGCGGAGCGATGAGGGCCCCGGCGCGGGGGGTCCACGGCACCCAGGCGGCGCCCGACCCGCCGTGGCTGGACGATTCGGCGGGCCGGGTCGTGCGCCCGTACACCGCGTGCGGCGGGCGGACCCGTTCGACCGTCGCCCTCGACCTGCTCTCCCTCGTCACCGCGACGGGGGTGCGCCCCCGCGTCCCGCTGGGGGCCGAACACACCCTCGCCCTGCGGCTGTGCGCGGGCACGGCCGCCGTCACCGTGGCCGAGCTGGCCGGGCAGCTCCGGCTGCCGGCGGTGGTGGTGAAGGTGCTGCTGTCCGACCTGATGGAGTACGGGGCCGTCATGGTGCAGGCGCCGCGCTTCCCGGGCGGCGGATCCTTCGCCGCCGACGACCAGAGCCTGCTGAGGGCGGTGCTCGATGGCCTACGCCGCCGGCTGTGAGCCCGCCCCGGGCCTCCCCGCGACCTTGAAGATCCTGGTCGCGGGCGGGTTCGGCGCGGGCAAGACCACCTTCGTGGGGGCGGTCAGCGAGATCGAGCCGCTCTGCACGGAGGAACTCCTCAGCGGCATGAGCGCGACGGCCGACCGGCTGGAGGGGGTGGAGACGAAGACGACGACGACCGTCGCGCTGGACTTCGGCCGCATCACCCTCGACGAGCGCCACGTGCTGTACCTGTTCGGCACGCCAGGTCAACACCGGTTCTGGTTCCTCTGGGAGGAACTGTGCGCGGGCGCGCTCGGCGCGGTCGTCCTCGCCGACACCCGACGGCTCGCCGACTGCTTTCCCGCCGTGGACTTCTTCGAGCGGCGCGGCATCGGCTTCCTCGTCGCCGTCAACGAGTTCGACGACGGCCACCGTTACACGGCCGAGGAGGTCCGGGAGGCGGTGGGTCTCGACCCGCGGGTGCCCGTCGTGCGGTGCGACGCGCGGCTGACCGGCTCCGGGACGGCCACCCTGGCCGCCCTCGTCCACCACCTGCTCACCGAGGCCGGCCCCACCGGCCGACCCGCCCACACGGATTCGGGGGAACCGCCATGAACCGCTACGAATCGACCGGCCACCTGTTGTTGACCCCGGTGGACCGGGAGGCGCCGGCGCGCGCCGTGCGCCTGCGCGAACTGGGCCTGGGGGAACGTCCCGACCCCGAGCTGGACGCCTTCGCGGCGCGGGTCGCGCGGCGGCTCGACGCCCCGTACGCGGGCGTCAACTTCGTCGGCGGGGAACGACAGTTCTTCGCGGGGCTGCACCACGCCCCGCAGGCCCCGGCGAGCGCCTATCCGGCGCGGGTCCTGGCCCGAGACCACGGCTACTGCCCGCACGTGGCGGTGCGGCGCAGCGCGCTGGTGCTGGAGGACGTACGGGACTTCGCGCGCTTCGCGGGCAACGCCGTCGTGGACGAGAGCGGGGTGCGCTCCTACCTCGGCGCTCCCCTGACCGACCGGCGCGGGATCGTCCTGGGCACGGTGTGCGCGGTGGACGTGGTGCCCCGGCGCTGGGGCACGGCCGGCCTGGCGACGGTCAAGGAGTTGGCGTCGGAGCTCGTGGCGCTCTTCCACGCGCGCGAGGACCGGCGCCCCTGACGGAGTCGTCCGCAGCCGGGTGGGGGACGGGGCCGTCCCCCGCCCGGGCGGGCGGCGTTCAGCGGGCGGCGTTCGGCAGGAAGGCCGTGATCCGACCGCGCAGCGAGGCCGGGTCCAGGCCGTGGGCGGCGGTGTGCTCCTCGATGGTGCCGTAGCGGCGCAGCTCCGCCCTGCCGACGCCCAGGCCCAGGATCCGGTGCGGGACGTCGAGGAGGGCCTCGCCGGCCTGCCGGGCGGAGGTGCCGGCCAGGTAGGGCTCGACCAGTACCACCTCCGCGCCGGCGCGCGCCGCTGCGGCGCGCAGGGCCGCGTCGTCGAAGGGGCGCACGGTGGCGGCGTAGAGCACCGTGACGTCGAGGCCCTCGGTCGCGGCCAGGACGTCGTCGAGCAGCGGGCCGACGGCGAGCACGACGCCCCCGCCGCCCTCGCGGACGGTCTGGAAGCGCAGGTCGCCGAGCGGGCGCGGCGCGCGGTTCGACTGCTGGGAGAGCCGGACGTAGACCTTGTCGTCCCCGGCGGCGTAGGCGTGCCGCAGCAGCTCCTCGGCCTCGTCCGGGTGGCCCGGCACGTGGACCGTCCAGCCGTCGAGGGTGTCCAGCAGGGCCACGTCTCCCGGTGCCATGTGGGTGTACCCGCCCGCGGGCCAGTCGTGGCTGGCGCCGGCGCTCACCAGGACCCCGCCCGTGTCCTGGTGCCCGAAGTCCAGCTTGATCTGCTCGAACGGCCGCTCCACCAGGAAGGCGGCGAAGGTGTGCACGATCGGCCGCAGCCCGGTGAGCGCCAGGCCGCCGCCGACGCCGATGAGCAGCTGCTCGCGGATGCCGACGTTGATCACCCGGTCCGGGTGGCGCTCCTGGGCGGGGCGGAACCCGTCCATGGTGATCTCCGCCAGTACCAGCGCGAGCCGGGGGTCCTCGTCGAGCACCCCCGAGGTGACCGAGACGAACCGTTCCCGCATGGTGTCCATGATGGTTTCCCTCCCTGACCCTTCGACCCTGTCCGGGTCCTTCAGAACTTCTTCTCGACCCGGGCGACGACCGCGTGCGGCCGGCCCGGGTGGGGTGCGGTGAAGGCGGCGTGCAGCGCCGCGTGGTCGCGCCCGTCGACCGTGACCGCCGACCAGCCGGCGGCCTCGAAGCGGGAGGCGATCCCGCCCCGCCAGCCGTGGGTGGCGGAGTCGTTGTCGATCACCACGGTGTGCAGGTTCTCCAGCCCGGCGGAGCCGGCGTAGGCGAGGGCCTCGTGGTTGCTGCCCTCGTCGAGCTCCGCGTCGCCGATCAGCGTCCAGACCGCGGCCCCGTCCTCGCCCCGGGCGCGCAGCCCGAGGGCGCTGCCGACCGCCAGCGGCAGCCCGTGCCCGAGCGAGCCGCTGCCGATCTCCACGCCGGGGATCAGGGTGCGGTCGGGGTGGTGGCCGAGGGGGGAGTCGTAGGAGCCGAAGCCGGGGAGCCAGTCGACGGGGAAGAACCCCTTGGCGGCGAGTACGGCGTAGTAGGCCATCGGCCCGTGCCCCTTGGACAGCAGGAAGCGGTCCCTGCCGGGGTCCTCGGGGGCGCGCGGGTCGACCCTCAGCACGCGGTCGTAGAGCACCCACAGCACGTCGAGGGTGGAGGTGGCGGCGGGGCCGTGCTTCTCGGCTCCCGTCATGAGGGCGATCAGCCGCCCCAGATCCTGGTGGCGGTACCCGGTGTCCGTGGTTGCCTGTGTCATGCAACCACCATGTGACCTCAAGCGCGGTTGAGGTCAAGCGTCGTCCGTCCGATCCGCCACATCCGTCGGATCCGGCGTCGGTTCCGGCCGTTCGGGAAAGGTGCGCGCGAACACCCCCGGAAGTGCGGTATCGTTCTTCTGCGCGTCCGGCCAGGGGAAACCCCAGGTCAGCGCGCATCGGGACGTGGCGCAGCTTGGTAGCGCACTTGACTGGGGGTCAAGGGGTCGCAGGTTCAAATCCTGTCGTCCCGACTCTGCTGACGCAGGTCGGAGGCCGTTCTCTCATCCGTGAGAGGGCGGCCTTTCGTGCATCCCGCCCCGTATCCCCGTCCCGTCCACCCGCGACGCTTCGCGCCGACCGGCCCGCGCCCCGATGTGGCGCACGTCGCGCACCACCGCCGCCGGCAGCGGAACCGCCGCCCCGCGTAGCATGTCCGAGCGAACAACGACCACGTTAACGTCTGGCAAATCGGCTGAAAATTGATATCTAAAGCATCGCGAACCCTTTCGCGGAGAGACGGTGGAACCGGGACCGCCGCGTGGCGGCGCCCGCGCGTCGTGCTGTGGACCGCGGCGAGCGTGGTGACCCTCGGGTTCCTCATCGGGCTGGAGATCGCCGCGCGCGGCTACGGCACGCGCGGACCGATCGCCGCCCAGGCGCGAGAGGTGATCTTCGCCCCCCAGTCGGGGACGGTGCTCTACGCGGCCATGGCGTTGATGATGGTCGTGCTCACCTGGAGACAGCGGTTCATCGCGATCGGCGCCGCCATCGGCATCGACCTCGTCTTCTGGCTCGTGCGGTGGCTGGTCGGCGCCGAGATGATGTACGGCAACGGCGCCCTGCTGGTGACCCTCGCCTGCGGGGTCATCGCCCTCACGCGCCGTACCGGCCGCGAGCGCGCCCTGCTCCTGCAGGGCGTCGGCCTGGCCCTGCTGCTCGTGACCGGCCGCAAGACCGGCTACACCTGGCTGCTGATCACCTCGAAGACCCGCCCGATGGTGCTCGACCAGTACGTGGCGACCGCCGACCACGCCCTGGGCAACCCGTCGTGGGTGGCGGGGCGGATCGTCGAGGCCACCGGAGTGGTCGGCTTCCGCGTCCTGGAGTTCGTCTACATCCAGCTCGCCGTGATGGCCGTCATCGTCGCGCTCTACCAGCTGCGCAACGTGGCGGCCGAGCGGCGCTTCCCGAGCCACCACCTCGTGCGCACGTTCCTGGTCATCGGGCTGCTCGGGCCGGGCATCTACATGATCTTCCCGGTGGTCGGGCCGATCTTCGCCTACGGCGCCGACGGCGGCCAGTGGGCGCTCGCCGACCTGTGGCCGAACACGCCGCCGCCGCTCGGCGTACCCCTGCCGATGCCCTTCGACGGGTTCACCCCGCGCAACTGCATGCCCAGCCTGCACACCGCGTGGGCCACCGTGATCTTCATCCACTCCCGCAAGGGCCCCCGCGCCCTGCGCTGGGCCGGCACGTTCTGGCTGATCGCCACGCTCGGCGCGACGCTGGGCTTCGGCTACCACTACGGCGCCGACATCATCGCCGGCGTCGTGTTCACGCTCACCATCGAGGCGGGGCTGCGCGCGCTCGCGCGCGGCTGGGACCGCTCGGCGACCGTCCTGGTCGCCTCCGGCGCCGCCGTGTTCGTCGCGCTCCTGCTGGCGTACCGCTACCTGTCGACCCAGATGGCCGCGCACCCGTGGCTCTTCGGGCCGCTGGTCGTCCTGTCGATGGTCGCCGTGATCTACGGATACGTCCGCACCACCCGGGCCTGGGAGCGTACGCCCGTGCCCGTGCGGCTGCCGGGCCAGCGCCGGGAGCAGCAGCAGCCCGAGCTGGTCTGAGTTCGAGTCGGGTCGCTTGCGCGGGTCGCGTTCGCGTGTCGGGGCCGTACCGGAGGGATCCGGTACGGCCCCGACCGCTTTGACGCGGGGTCGGCCTCAGGACACGGTGACCCGGGCCAGGGCCCAGGAGGTGTGGTCGAAGGCCGAGCGGTTGTCGGCGTCCTCGACCACCAGGCGCAGGACGCGTACGCCCCGCACGTCGAGGTCGACCCGGACCGGGCCGCCGGCCGCCGTGAGGCTGGGGGTGGTCAGGAGCAGCCGGTCGTCCCCGTACACCCTGGCTCGGGTGGCACCGGACGGGCTCTGTGCGGCGGAGAAGTCGTCGATGCCGACCAGGGAGGTGAAGCGGACGGCGGCGCCGCCGAGGTGGTAGGCGATGTCGCTGGGCGCGTGGACGCCGAGGCCCTTGGCGTACTCGGTGCCGCCGAAGGAGATCGGCGGCCCGTCGCCGGCCGCGTTCCTGCCGTTGGAGGCGTCCCGCTCCACCGGACCCCAGCCGTTGGCGGCGCTGATCCAGGCGAGGTCGGAGAGGTAGGAGTCGCGGGTGGGCGCGGGAGGCGGCGTCGCGACCGTGCCCGTCGCGGGATAGCGGACGGGGCCCGCCGCAGCGAGGGCGCCGCCCTCCGCGGTGAATTCCCACGGGGTCGCGGGGGCGGCGTTCGCGGGCGGGGTCACCTGCCACGACGCGGTGAGCCGGGCGCCGGCGGCGAGCAGGGGAGCGGCGGTCGGGGAGGTGGGGGAGACGGCCCATCCGGCGGGGGCGCGCAGGCTCAGCGTGGCCGTGGTCCAGGGCCGCGCGGAGCCGTTGTCCAGGGTGGCGGTGACGGTCAGGGCCCGGCCGGGAACGGCGAGGCGGGGCAGCGTCAGGGCGGTCCCGAACGGTGCGCGGGCGTGGACGTCCTTCCAGGAGGACCGCATCAGCGCCACCAGTTCGGCGGCCCTGGCCGGGTGCCGGTCGACGAGGTCGCGGCTCTCGCCGGGGTCGGCCGCCAGGTCGTACAGCTCGACCTGCCAGCGGTCGTCGGGAAGCGTGCGGTCGCGCTCGGGGGCGAAGCGCACGGCCTTCCAGTTCTCCCGACGGACCGCCTCGGCGAGCCACGTGGCGCGCCCGCCGTCCTGGGCGTCGGCCCGGGAGGTCACCCCCCGCTCGTCGCGGAACCAGTACAGGTGGCCGTGGCGCGCCGAGTCGCCGCCGCCGGCGAGCAGGGGAGCGGCGGAGAGCCCGTCCACGTCGGTGGGGGCGGGGGCGCCTCCCAGCTCGGCGAGGGTGGGCAGGAGGTCGGTCAGGGGGGTGGGGCGGTCGCTGGTGCCCGGCCGGACCCGGCCGGGGCCCCAGGCGATGAGGGGGACGCGTACGCCGCCCTCGTAGAGGTTGCGCTTGTAGCCGCGCAGCGGGCCGTTCGCGTCGAACAGGTCGGGGTTGACGCCGCCCTCCTCGTGGGGGCCGTTGTCGCTGGTGACGAGGAGGACGGTGTCCCGCTCCAGGCCGTGGGCGCGCAGCCGGTCGACGACCTTGCCGACCAGGGTGTCGAAGGCGGACACCTGGGCGGCGTGGCCCTTGTTCGCCGCCGTCCAGGGCCGGTCCGCGTAGGCGCCGGTGTCGGGGACGTCACTGGGGGCGTGCGGGACGGTCGGGGTCAGCAGGAGCAGGAAGGGCTCGGCGGCGTGCGCGTCGATGAACTCCAGCGCGCTCCGTTCGAGGAGGTCGGGGGCGTACACGGCCCTGGCCCCGCCGGCGTTCCCGGGGACGGGTTCCCTGACCCCGCCCCGCCAGAGGTACTCCGGGTAGTACTGGTGGGCGTGGCCGTGGTCGATGTAGCCGTGGAACTCCTCGAACCCGCGGGCGGCCGGGTGGCTGTCCTGACCGGCCGCTTCCGGCCCGAAGCCCCACTTGCCGATCACGGCGGTCCGGTAGCCGCGGGCCCGCAGCACCTGGGCGAAGGTGGTGTCGGCGGCGGTCAGCGCGCCCTGGGCCCCGGAGGGGTTGGCGCGCACCGAGGAGTGGCCGGTGTGCAGTCCGGTCAGCAGGGAGCAGCGGGAGGGGGCGCAGACGGCCGCGGTGGAATAGGCGTCGGTGAAGCGGAGCCCCTCGCCGGCGAGCCGGTCGAGGCGGGGGGTCGCGATCAGCTTCTGCCCGTAGGCGCCGAGTTCGCCGTAGCCGAGGTCGTCGGCGAGGACGACGACGAGGTTCGGCGGTCGGGTGCCGGGGGCGTCCGCCGGGGCCGCCGCCGCGGCCGCGCCGGCGGACGGGGTCCGCGCCGACGCGCCCGCGGTCGCGGGGACGGCCGCCAGGCCGAGCGCTGCGGTCGAACCGGCCAGGAAGGTGCGGCGGTCGGGCATGGTGGACGGCTCCTCGGGTGCGGGGGGACGGGCCGGGTGCTCCGCCGATCATGGGCGGGGAGCCGCACCGGGACCATGCACGGGGCATGAAGAACGTGTGACGCCCCGAGCGGGGCCCGTCGGGGCGCCGCGCCGGCCCCGACCGGCGCCCACCGGGGCCGGTACCCGGGCCGGGCACCGTCGCCCGCCTGCCCACCCGGGCCGCGCACCGACCCACCCGGGTCATTCGCCTGCCCACCCGGGCCGCGCACCGACCGCCCCGGTTCGCCCGGCGCCCGCCCGGGCCGCGGGCGGCGCCCGTCGGGTCGGGTGGGCGGACGTCCGTGGCGGGCGGGGTGTCGCCGCGTGCGCGCGACCCCCTACAGTGCGTGATGTCCCGCCCGGTCCGTGCCGACGTACCACCGTCGAACAGGAGCAGATCCGTGACCACGCACGCCCGTCCGTCCCCGGCCGGTCGCCGGATCCCCGAGCTCGATCCCGCGGAGGTCGGGCGGTGGCGGGAGCGGGGCGGCGAACTCGTCGAACTGTTCGCCCGGGCGCGGGAGGAGCTCGGCGGGGTCGCCGCCGTGCGCCTCGGGCCGCGCCCGACAGTCCTGGTCACCGACCCCTCGGCCGTGCGGCACGTGCTCGCCCTGCGTCCCGACCGCTACGTGAAGCGCTCCCACCGGGCGCGCCTGCTGATCGGCGACGGCGTGCTGGCCGCCACCGGCGACGCGTGGCAGCGACAACGGCGCCTGTTGCAGGGCCGGTTCACCGGGCCCGGCATGCGCCGCTGGGAGGGGCGGATCGCCGGGGCCGCGCGGACCGCCGCCGCGCGCTGGGACGCGTACGCCCGCACCGGGGAGGTCTTCGACGTCGGCGACGAGATGCGCCGCTTCGCCCTGGACACCATCTGGCGCTCCCTGACCGGGCACCCCCTGGACACCGGCACCGAACGCGAACTGGCCGCCGTGGCCGCCGTGGTGGCCGCGCTGCCCAGCCTGCCGGCCGACGGGGTACGGGCCCGGGGGGCCGTCGCCGACGAGCTCGCCAGGATCGACGCCGTCGCGGCCCTCGCCATCGACGCCGCCCGCGACGGCGGGGCCGGCCCCGACGGTCCGGGGCTGCTGCACGTCCTGCTGGAGGCGGCGGACACCCGTCCCGAGTACACCGACGATCTGATCCGCGACGAACTCGTCACCCTGCTCGTCGCCGGCCACGAGACCACCGCCGGCACCCTGACGTGGCTCCACCTCCTCCTGGACCGCAACCCCGAGGCCCGCGCGCGGGCCCTCGCGGCGGGTGCGCCCGGCTCACCCGAACGGCGCAACGCCCTCCAGGGGCTCGTCCACGAGACGCTGCGGTTCTACCCCTCCGCCTGGATACTGCCGCGCAGCGCGGCGCGGGACGACCTCCTCGCCGGGTACGCCGTCGAGGCCGGCACCGACGTACTGGTCTGCCCCTACCTCACCCACCGGGACCCGGACCTGTGGGAGGACCCGGAGCGCTTCGACCCGGCACGGTTCACCACCCCCGGCCGCCGCCCGGCTCACCCCGGCGCCTACCTGCCGTTCGGCATCGGCCCCCGGGCCTGCCTGGGCCTGCGGTTCGCGATGGTCGAGTCGACCGTCCTGCTGGAGCACCTGCTGCCGGCCCACACCCCGAGGTTCCGCTCCGTCCCGACCGGGGCGGCGTACGGCATCACCGTCCGCCCGGACGGCCCGACCCCCGCGACGCTCACCGGGTAGCGCCGAAAACGCTTGGACGCCGCCCGGTGGCGCGCGGGACACTGCGGACCCTCTCCGATCGGTCCGACAAAGCAGGGTTGGGATGGGTACGCCTCAATCGCGCAAAATCACGCCGAACAAGGGTTCGGTGGTCCTCGCACTTCGCTACTACGGAAGGGAGTTGGGGCGCCTTCGATGGCTGACCGTGCCCGCGATGCTGCTCCCGGCGCTCGGCAACATCGGCATCGACTACGTGGCCCCGCTGGTCATCGCCAAGCTCGTCGGCCGCATCGCCGACGAGGCGGGCTCCGGGGCCGGCGTCGACGTCGCGGCGATGCTCCCCTACGTCATCGGCTTCGCCGTCGTCCTCCTGTGCGCCGAGGCGCTGTGGCGCGCCGGCCTCCACTGCCTGAACCGCGTCGACGCCCTCGGCATCGAGCGGCTGTACGTCATCGGCATGGACGAACTCTTCGCCAGGGACGCCGCGTTCTTCCACGACAACTTCGCCGGATCGCTCACCAAGCGGGTCCTGAGCTTCGCCTCCCGCTTCGAGGAGTTCTTCGACACCCTCACCTTCTCGGTCGTGGGCAAGTTCGTGCCCCTGCTGTTCGGGTCGGTGGTGCTCTGGCAGTACGAGCCCCTCCTCGTCGTCGGACTCCTGGCGATGATCGCCTTCGCGGCCCTGCTCGTGCGGCCCCTGATCCGCCGTCGCCAGGCCCTCGTGGACGAGCGGGAGGAGGCCATCGCCCGTGTGTCCGGCCACGTCGCCGACAGCCTGATGAACATGGACACGGTCCGGGCGTTCGGCGCCGAGGACCGCGAGGCCGCCGAACACCGCAGGCGGGTCGCCGAGTCGCGCCGGCTCACGCTCCGCTCGTGGGACTACGGCAACCTGCGCATCGACACCATCGTCGCCCCGATGTCCGTACTGACCAACGCGCTCGGCCTGCTTCTCGCCGTCACCCTCGCGGGCGGAGGGCACGGGGTGGAGGCCGTCGTCGTCGCCTTCACCTACTACTCCAACGCCACCCGGATCATGTTCGAGTTCAACCAGATCTACCGCCGGCTGGAGAGCTCGATGACGGAGGCCGCGCAGTTCACCGAACTCCTGCTGAAGCCGGCGACCGTGCTCGACCCGCCCTGCCCCGAACCCCTGCTCTCCGAGGGCGCCGACGTGCGCTTCGAGAAGGTGGACTTCACCCACGGCGGAGCCGAACCGCTCTTCGAGGGCCTCGACCTGGCCGTGGCCGGCGGGTCGAAGATCGGGCTCGTCGGACGGTCCGGAGGAGGCAAGACCACCCTGACCCGGCTGCTGCTGCGGATGACGGACATCGACGCGGGCCGGATCCTCATCGGGGGCCAGGACATCAGCCGGCTGTCCCAGGCCGACCTGCGCGGCCTGATCGCCTACGTGCCCCAGGACCCGGCGATGTTCCACCGCACCCTGCGGGAGAACATCGCCTTCGCCCGACCGGACGCGACCGAGGCCGAGATCCGCGCCGCCGCCGAGGCCGCGCACGTCACGGAGTTCGCCGACGCCCTGCCCGAGGGCTTCGACACCATGGTCGGCGAGCGCGGGGTGAAGCTGTCCGGCGGGCAGCGCCAACGGGTTGCCCTCGCCCGCGCGATCCTGCGCGACGCGCCCATCCTGCTCCTCGACGAGGCCACCAGCGCCCTCGACTCCGAGAGCGAGATCCTCGTCCAGGACGCGCTGTGGCGGCTCATGGAGGGGCGGACGGCGCTCGTCGTCGCCCACCGCCTGAGCACCGTCGCCGGCATGGACCGGCTCGTCGTCCTCGACCGGGGCCGGATCGTCGAACAGGGCACGCACCAGGAGCTGCTCGCGGCGGAGGGCGCCTACGCGAAGCTGTGGCAGCACCAGTCGGGCGGCTTCCTGGAGGACGCCCCCGACCGGGCCGACCTGCGCTGAGGCGCGGCTCCGGGGGCGGGGCGGGGCGGGCGCGGGCCCGGGTGCCGGCGCGGGGCGCCGGTCCCGCCCCGCCCCCGCCCTCCCCGGGACGGCGCTCAGGAGCCGACGTACGCCGCCAGGTGCTCGCCCGTCAGGGTGGACCGGGCCGCGACCAGATCGGCCGGCGTGCCCTCGAAGACGATCTTCCCGCCGTCGTGGCCCGCACCGGGCCCCAGGTCGATGATCCAGTCGGCGTGCGCCATGACCGCCTGGTGGTGCTCGACCACGATCACCGACTTGCCGGAGTCCACGAGCCGGTCCAGCAGCGCCAACAGGTGCTCGACGTCCGCCAGGTGCAGCCCGGTCGTCGGCTCGTCGAGGACGTAGATCCCGCCCTTGTCGCCCATGTGGGTCGCCAGCTTCAGCCGCTGCCGCTCCCCGCCCGACAGGGTGGTCAGCGGCTGCCCGAGGCTGAGGTAGCCGAGGCCGACCTCGGAGAGGCGTACGAGGATCCGGTGCGCCGCCGGGGTGTGCGCCTCGCCCGCGCCGAAGAACTCCTCGGCCTGGGACACCGACATCTCCAGCACCTCGCTGATGTCCCGCCCGCCCAGCCGGTACTCCAGCACCGACGCCTGGAACCGCCGGCCCTCGCACTCCTCGCAGGGGCTCGCGACCCCGGCCATCATCCCGAGGTCGGTGTAGACCACCCCGGCGCCGTTGCAGGTGGGGCAGGCGCCCTCGGAATTGGCGCTGAACAGCGCCGGCTTCACCCCGTTGACCTTGGCGAACGCCTTGCGGATCGGGTCGAGCAGGCCGGTGTACGTCGCCGGGTTGCTCCGTCGCGAGCCGCGGATCGGGGTCTGGTCGACCGACACCACCCCCGCGTCCGCCGGGATCGACCCGTGGACGAGCGAGCTCTTGCCGGAACCGGCGACGCCCGTGACGACCGTCAGCACCCCCAGCGGGATGTCGACGTCGACCCCGCGCAGGTTGTTGGCCGTGGCGCCCCGCACCTCCAGGGCGCCGGTGGCCTCGCGGACCTCCTTCTTGACGCCCGACCGGTCGTCGAGGTGGCGACCGGTGAGGGTGCCGCCCGTCCGCAACCCCTCGACGGTGCCCTCGAAGCAGACCGTGCCGCCCGCCTGTCCGGCGCCCGGGCCGAGGTCGACCACGTGGTCGGCGATCGCGATCATCTCCGGCTTGTGCTCCACCACCAGCACCGTGTTGCCCTTGTCGCGCAGCCGCAGCAGCAGCTCGTTCATCCGCTGGATGTCGTGCGGGTGCAGCCCCGAGGTGGGCTCGTCGAACACGTACGTGACGTCGGTCAGCGAGGAACCGAGGTGACGGATCATCTTCACGCGCTGCGCCTCGCCGCCCGACAGCGTGCCCGCCGGCCGGTTCAGCGACAGGTAGCCGAGGCCGATCTCGACGAACGAGTCCAGGGTCCGGCCGAGCGCGGTGAGCAGCGGCGCCACCGACGGCTCCCTGAGGCCCCGCACCCACACGGCGAGATCGCTGATCTGCATCGCGCAGGCGTCGGCGATGCTGACCCGCTTGATCTTCGAGGAACGCGCCGCCTCGCTCAGCCGGGTCCCGTCGCATTCGGGGCAGGTGGTGAAGGTGACCGCCCGCTCCACGAAGGCCCGGATGTGCGGCTGCATCGCTTCCTTGTCCTTGGACAGGAACGACTTCTGGATCTTGGGGATCAGGCCCTCGTAGGTGAGGTTGACCCCGTTGACCTTCACCTTCGTCGGCTCGCGGTAGAGGAAGTCCTGCATCTCCCGCTTGGTGAACCGGGAGATCGGCTTGTTCGGGTCCAGGAACCCCGACTCGGCGTAGATCCCCACCGTCCAGACGTTGTCCGACTTCCAGCCGGGGATGGTGAAGGCGCCCTCGGCGATCGACTTGGAGTCGTCGTACAACTGCGTGAGGTCGATGTCGGAGACCGAGCCGCGCCCCTCGCAGCGCGGACACATGCCACCGGTCCGGTTGAAGGTCGCCTTCACGGTCTTCTGCGCCCCGCGCTCGACCGTGATCGCGCCGCTCGCCCGGACCGAGGGCACGTTGAAGGCGTACGCGCCGGGCGGTCCGATGTGCGGCTTCCCGAGCCGGCTGAAGAGGATCCGCAGCATGGCGTTGGCGTCCGTGGCGGTGCCGACCGTGGAGCGCGGGTCGGCGCCCATCCGCTGCTGGTCGACGATGATCGCGGTCGTCAGCCCGTCGAGGACGTCGACCTCGGGCCGCGCCAGGGTGGGCATGAAGCCCTGGAGGAAGGCGCTGTACGTCTCGTTGATCAGCCGCTGCGACTCCGCCGCGATCGTGTCGAACACCAGTGAGCTCTTGCCCGAACCGGACACGCCGGTGAACACCGTCAGGCGCCGCTTGGGGATCTCGATGCTGATGTCCTTGAGGTTGTTCTCGCGCGCTCCGTGCACGCGGATCAGCCCGTGGCTGTCGGCGGCGTGCGGGGCGGGCGAGCGGGTGTCCGTCCTCCTGGCCATGGCTCTCGTGTCTCCCTCGGTCGGCGGGGCCGCCTGCGCGGTCACCTGCGGCGTCACCCGGCCCGGTCGCAACACCACCGGGCCGACGATCACGCTACCGGCGGCCCGGCGGCCGGCGCTTCTCGAATCCTGACCGGATCCCGATCGCCGTCCGCCGGACCTCCCCCTCCCGCCGGGGCCCCTCAACCCTCGGCGGGCGTTCCTCGCCGGCCCCACTCGCGGGCCAACAGTTCGTACGAGCGGACCCGGGCCGCGTGGTCATGGGTGATCGTGGTGATCAGCAGCTCGTCCGCCCCGGTCGCCCCCGCGAGCCGCTCCAGGTGGTCCGCGACGGTCCGCGGCGACCCGACGAAGCGGGTGTCCACCCGGTCCGCCACGAGCGCCCGGTCGGCCTCGGTCCACGGCAGGGCCCGCGCCTCGTCCGGTGACGGATAGGCGATGGCGCCCTCGGCGGTGCGGATGCTGCGCACCCAGGGCCCGTACCCCTCGGCCAGCTCGCGGGCGCTCGCGTCGTCCTCGGCCACCACCACGTCCGCCGAGACGCTCACGTACGGGCGCTCCAGGTCCGCCGACGGTTTGAACGCCGCCCGGTAGCCCTCCACCGCCTCCAGCACCGAACCGGGGCTGACGTGGTAGTTCCCGGCGAACCGCAGACCGCCCCGCCCGGCGGTGTCCGCGCTCTGCCCGCCGCTGCTGCCCAGGATCCACACCTGTACGTCGGCCCCCTCGCCCGGTACCGCGCGCGCCCCGATCCCCTCCGGGGACCGGTACTCCCCGCGCAGCAGCGCGAGGACGTCGTCGACCTGCTCGCCGTAGTCCTGCGCGGTGGCTCCCGGCAGGTTCAACAGCTTCTGCTGGAGCGCCACCCGGGGGTGACCCAGCAGGTGCGCGAAGGAGAACCGGGGCGGGATCAGCAGCCCGTTCGGCGTGTACCCGACGAAGGGCTCGGCGGCGCCCTCCGCGGGCCGCGGGGGCCGGCCCGCCGAGCGGCCCAGCCCCAGGTCGAGCCGGCCCGGGTGCAGGGCGTCGATCAGGCCGAACTCCTCGACCGTCGAGAGCGCGGTGCGGTGCCCGAGCTGGACGGCGCCCGAACCGATCCGGATCGTGGAGGTCGCCGAGGCGGTCAGGGCGAGCAGCACGGCCGGGGAGGTCCCGGCGACGCCGGGGTTCAGGTGGTGCTCGGCGAACCAGTACCGGGCGTAGCCGAAACGTTCCGCCTGTCGGGCCAGGTCGATGCTGCGGTGCAGGGCCTCCGCGGCGGTGGAACCGGAGGTGATCGGCACGAGGTCGAGGACCCCGAGCGGGATGCCGGACATGACGGGTCTCCTTACGGGTCGGCGTACGCGCCTTACAGGTCGGCGTCCGCGCCGGCGGCCTCGGCACCGCCGCCGGCCCCCTCGGCCCCGGCGGCGGGCCGCCGGGCCTCGGGTACGGACAGGCCGAGGTGGTCGCGCAGGGTGGTGCCGGTGTACTCGGTGCGGAAGGCGCCCCGCTCCTGGAGCAGCGGCACCACCGTGTCGGCGAAGGCGTCGAGCCCGCCGGGGGTCAGGTGCGGGACCAGGATGAAGCCGTCGGCGGCGTCCGCCCGCACCAGGTCGTCGATGGCGTCCGCGACGGTGGCGGGGGAGCCCACGAAGGTCTGCCGGGCGGTCGTGGCGATGACCAGCTCGCGGATCGACAGGTTCTTCGCCTCGGCGAGCGCCCGCCACTCCCGGGCCGTGGCCAGGGGGTCGCGGAACTGCCGCACGCTCGCCCGGCCCAGGGCGATCGTGTTCTCCCCGGGCACCGGGTCCACCTCGGGCAGCGGGCCGTCCGGGTCGTAGCCGGACAGGTCCCGGTTCCAGACGTGCTCCAGGTACGCGATCGCGGTGGCCCCGCTCACCTGGAGGCGGCGCACCTCGTGGGCGAGCTCGCGGGCCTCGGCGTCGGTGTCGCCGAGGACGAAGGTGGCGGCGGGCAGGATCAGCAGTTCCTCGGGGCGCCGGCCGTACCGGGCGAGGCGCCCCTTGACGTCGGCGTAGAAGGCGCGGCCCTCGTCCAGCGTGCCGTGGCGGCCGAAGATCGCGTCCGCGCGGGCGGCGGCGAACTCGCGCCCCTCGTCCGAGTCGCCCGCCTGGAAGATCACCGGTCGGCCCTGCGGGCCGCGCGGCACGTTGAAGCGGCCCTCGATGTCGAAGTGCCGCCCGCGGTGCGCGAAGGCACCGGCGCGCCCGTCCCGCAGGAAGGTGCCGGAGACGGGGTCGGCGGCGATCTCCGTACCGTCCCAGGAGTCGAAGAGCTCGGTGGCGGTCGCCAGGAACTCCCGGGCCCGCGTGTAGCGGTCCTCGCGCGGCAGGAACCCGCCGCGGCGGAAGTTCTCGCCGGTGAAGGCGTCCCAGGACGTCACCACGTTCCAGGCGGCCCGGCCGCCGGAGAGGTGGTCGAGGCTCGCGAACTGGCGGGCCACCTCGTACGGCTCGTTGAAGGTGGAATTGATCGTGCCCGTCAGTCCCAGGTGCTCGGTGACGGCGGCCAGCGCCGCGAGCACGGTGAAGGTGTCGGGACGGCCGACCACGTCCAGGTCGTGGATCCGGCCGCCCTGTTCGCGCAGCCTGAGCCCCTCGGCGAGGAAGATGAAGTCGAACCTGGCGCGTTCGGCGGTCCGCGCGAAGTGCGCGAAGGAGTCGAAGTCGATGTGGCTGCCCGCCTCGGGGTCGCTCCACACCGTGGTGTTGTTGACGCCGGGGAAGTGCGCCGCCAGGTGGATCTGCTTGCGCGGCTCGCCGCTCATGCCGTCCTTCCGGTTCCGGGGGTCCGGGCCCCGCGTCGGGTCGGGTGCGTGGTGGAGCCGGCGCCGCCGGCGGCGTACCGGTTGGGCGGGCGCTCCAGACCCAGCAGAGCTCGCAGGGTCCCGGCCCCGTACGCGCCGCGGAAGGCCCCGCGCCGCCGGAGCTCGGGGACCAGGCCCCGGGTGATCGCCGGCAGGTCGTCGGCCAGTACCGCGGGCCGCAGCCGGAAGCCGGTCATCCCCGCCCGCCGCCACTCCAGGAGCAGCTCCGCGAGCCCGGCCGGGGTGCCCGTGAAGAAGGCGCCCTCCGGGTCGTACGGGTCGCCGGCCGCCTCGTCGAGCCGGTCGCGCCGGGCCGCCGCGGTCGCGGTGTCCGGGGCGAGCAGGACCGTCAGGTCGGCGAAGACGTGCCGCGGCGCGGCCTCCGAGCCGAAGGCGGCCGAGGCCGCCGCCCGCGCCTCGTCGAGGTCGCGCGGCGCCACGTACACCAGGTCCACCAGACCGGGCCGGGGCGCGGTCGAGCCGGCGGTCGCGGTCACCAGCGGCTGGCCCTGCGGCGGTCGGGGGGTGATCGAGGGGCCCCTCACGCGGAAGTGGCGGCCGACGAAGTCGATGTGGTGCAGGCGGTCGCGGTCGACGAAACGGCCCGTGGCGACGTCGCGGATCTCCGCGTCGTCCTCCCAGCTGTCCCACAACCGCCGGACGACCTCGATGTGGTCGGCGGCCTCCTCGGCCGACTCGCCGACCGGCAGCGGGAACGTACGACGGCCGAAGTGGGCCGCCTCGTGCGGCGGCGCACAGGCCCGCAGGAGCACGCCCGCCCGTCCCCGGCTGACGTGGTCCAGCGTGGCCAGCGCCTTGGAGATGTGGAACGGCTCGGTGTGGGTGGCCGTCACGCTCGGCACGAGTCCGATGTGCCGGGTCAGCGGGGCGACCCGGGCGGCCGTCAGGACCGCGTCCAGCCGCCCCCGCACCCGGTCGGTACGGGTGTCGTGCTCCGTCGGGGAGGAGGACTGGAGGGTCAGGCCGTCCTCGAAGGTGACGAAGTCCAGCAGACCCGCCTCGGCCTCGGCGACGACGTCGGCCCAGTACCGGGCGGTGAACAGTTCGCCGGGGCGGGCCCCCGGCTCCCGCCAGGCCGCGGGATGCCACCCGGCTCCGTCCAACGCGACGGCGAGGTGCAGTTCGGACACGACGAGCCCTGCCTTCCGGTTCGGTCTCGGAGGAGACCTTCCGGATCCCCTCCGAGAACGCTATGCCGGGGCTTCGGCCCGAACCATGGATGGGCCGTTAAGTGCATTTGACGGGATTGTTTCGGACCGTCACACCACGGCTGACCTGCGCGGACCCTGCCGGTAGCCGGGTTCGGCGGGGCTCGATCGGCACCCGCGCCGAAGGATGATCACCGGGCGCGGGCGTCCAGGGGGTGGACGGGTCCGACGGAGCGGGGGGCACCACTGGAATGATCAAAGGGCGGTGGGGTTAGCATATGAGCGCCGCCTAGCTCGAAAGATGAACCTGTGACTGTCAACGAGGACTCGTTCACCAACTGGAAAAACCGCGAAGAGATCGCGGAGTCCATGATCCCCATCATCGGGAAGCTGCACCGGGAGCGTGACGTCACGATCCTGCTCCACAGCCGCTCCCTGGTGAACAAGTCAGTGGTCAGCATCCTCAAGACCCATCGATTCGCCCGGCAGATCGACGGCGAGGAGCTCTCGGTCACCGAGACGATGCCGTTCCTCCAGGCCCTCACCACCCTCGATCTCGGCCCCTCGCAGATCGACATCGGCATGCTCGCCGCGACGTACAAGAGCGACGACCGCGGTCTGTCGGTGGAGCGGTTCACCGCCGAGGCCGTCGCCGGCGCGATCGGCGAGAACAAGATCGAGCGCGGCGACGGCCGCGACGTCGTCCTGTACGGCTTCGGCCGCATCGGCCGCCTGGTCGCCCGCCTCCTCATCGAGAAGGCCGGCTCCGGCAACGGCCTGCGCCTGCGCGCCATCGTCGTCCGCGGTGGCGGCGAGCAGGACCTCGTCAAGCGCGCCTCGCTGCTGCGCCGCGACTCCATCCACGGCCAGTTCCAGGGCACCATCACCGTGGACGAGGAAACCAGCACCATCCTCGCCAACGGCAACGCGATCAAGGTGATCTACGCGAACGACCCCTCCGAGGTCGACTACACCGCGTACGGCATCAAGGACGCCATCCTCATCGACAACACGGGCAAGTGGCGCGACCGCGACGGTCTCGCCAAGCACCTGCGCCCGGGCATCGACAAGGTCGTCCTGACCGCCCCCGGCAAGGGTGACGTCCCGAACATCGTGCACGGCGTCAACCACGACACGATCAAGCCGGACGAGCGGATCCTGTCCTGCGCCTCCTGCACCACCAACGCGATCGTCCCGCCGCTGAAGGCCATGGACGACGAGTACGGCGTGCTGCGCGGCCACGTGGAGACGGTCCACTCGTTCACCAACGACCAGAACCTCCTGGACAACTACCACAAGGCCGACCGTCGTGGTCGCAGCGCGCCGCTCAACATGGTCATCACCGAGACCGGTGCCGCGTCCGCCGTCGCCAAGGCCCTGCCCGAGCTGAAGGCGCCCATCACCGGCAGCTCGATCCGCGTCCCCGTCCCGGACGTCTCGATCGCGATCCTGAGCCTGCGCCTGGGTCGCGAGACCACCCGTGAGGAGGTCCTGGAGCACCTGCGCGACGTGTCGCTGCACTCGCCGCTCAAGCGCCAGATCGACTTCACGACCGCCCCCGACGCCGTCTCCATGGACTTCGTCGGCTCGCGCCACGCCTCGATCATCGACGCCGGCGCCACCAAGGTCGACGGCGACAACGCCATCCTGTACCTCTGGTACGACAACGAGTTCGGCTACTCCTGCCAGGTCATCCGCGTCGTCCAGACCGTGTCCGGCGTGGAGTACCCGACGTACCCGGCCCCGCAGGTCTGAGCGACCCGGACCCGCCCGACGGCCCCCGCGCCGTGGGCCCCGAACGCGCCGCGGCCGCGGCGAAGAAGGAACCCCCTTCCTCGCCCCGGCCGCGGCGCTTCGTCGTTTCCGGGGCGGGGCGGCGCCCGCACACGGTGCGTCAAAAACGCATAAAGATTGCCGGAACCAGGCAGTGTGCGGGCCGGGTGCGCGATGACACGATGCCGTTGTCCGGCGGGTTCGACACACGGCAGGGGGAGAGTGCCATGGGATGGTTTCTCGGTCTCGGCATCACGGGGGTCCTCCTGCTCGTCGGCTCGCTGGTGTTCGACGGGGTGCTGGAGTCGGTCTTCGACGGCGCCGCCGCCGGACCGCTCGACGGTTGGCTGTCGCTCCCGGTGATCGCGGGCTTCGTCTCGATGCTCGGCTTCACGGGGGCGATCGTCCTCGGTTCCACGGGACTGGGGACGGGAGCGGCGGCCACCGTCGGCGCCGTGGCCGGGGCGGGCGTCGGCTGGGCCACGTACCGCTTCGGCCGCGCCCTGGCGCGCGACCGCGACGGGGCGGCCCCCCGCCAGGGCGACCTCGTCGGATCGGCCGGCACCGTCGTCACCGGCATTCCCGGGGGCGGCGGCTACGGCGAGGTCCTGCTGCGGCTCGCCGGCCAGCCGGTGAAGTACGCCGCCACCTCCGCCGGGCCGCTCGGCCGCGGCGCCGAGGTGTGGGTGAGCGCCGTCCCGACGCCGACCTCCGTCGAGGTCCGCGCCGTGGAGCGCTGACCGAGGCCCCGCGGGGCCCGCGGCCCGGCCGCCCGCCGCCGGCTCGGCGGTGCGCGGCGCGCCGCCCCCGTCCCATGTCGTTGTTCCGCCTGTTCACGGGAGTGTGCCCATGAGTCCTGTCGTCGTCTCCGTCGTGGGGGTGGTCGTCCTCCTGGTCCTGTCGGCCCTGGTCGTCGTCACCCGCTACAAGGTCGCCGGCCCCAGCGAGGCCTTCATCATCACCGGCCGGCGCGGCAGGAAGACCACGGACCCGTCCACCGGCCGGGTCGTCACCGACAACAGCGGGCAGAAGGTCGTGGTCGGCGGCGGGGTCTTCGTCGTCCCCTTCGTGCAGCAGCGCTTCACCCTCGACCTGTCCAGCCGGCACATCCCCGTCGCCGTGCGCGGCGCGGTGACCCTGCGCGGCATCAAGGCCAACCTCGAAGGCGTCGCGATCGTCAAGGTCGGCGGCACCGAGGACGCCATCCGCGCCGCCGCCCAACGGTTCCTCCAGCAGCAGGACGGCATCGTCGGCTTCACCCAGGAGGTGCTGTCGGGGGCCCTGCGCGCCATCGTCGGCCGCATGTCGGTCGAGGACGTCATCCGCGACCGCGCGGCCTTCGCCGGCCAGGTCGCTGAGGAGGCCGAGGCGAGCCTGTCCGGGCAGGGCCTCGTCCTCGACGCCTTCCAGATCCAGGACATCACCACCGAGGGCTCCTACCTGGAGGACCTGGGCCGCCCCGAGGCCGCCCGCGCCAAGCAGGAGGCCGACATCGCGGAGGCCAACGCCCGCCGCACCGCCGAGCAGGCCCGCCTGAAGGCGGAGGAGGAGATCGCCGTCGCGCAGCGCACGCTCCAGCTGCGCCAGGCGGAGATCAAGGCCGAGACCGACGCGGCCTCCGCCCAGGCCAACGCCGCCGGTCCGCTGGCCGAGGCCGACCGGCAGCAGCAGATCCTCACCGAACAGGAGAAGGTCGCCGAACGACAGGCCGCCCTGACCGACCGCCAGCTCGACACCCAGGTGCGCAAGCCCGCCGACGCCCGCCGCTACGAGGCCGAGCAGGAGGCGGAGGCCAAGCGGGTGGCCCGCGTCAAGCAGGCCGAGGCCGAACGCCTCGCGGCCATCGCCGCCGCCCAGGCGGAGGCCGAGAGCGCCCGACTGACCGGTGAGGGCGAGAAGCAGCGCCGTTCGGCCCTGGCCGAGGCGGAGGCCATCGAGGGCGCCCGGCGCGGCGAGGCCGAGCGGGCCCGGCGCGCGGCGATCGCGGAGGCTGTCCGCCTGGAGGGCGACGCGGAGGCCGCGTCGATCGCCGCCCGGGGCGCCGCCGAGGCGGAGGCCATGGACAAGAAGGCCGAGGCCTTCGCCCGCTACGGCGAGGCCGCCGTGCTCCAGATGCTGGTCGAGGTCCTGCCCGAGGTCGTCGGCAAGGCCGCCGAACCGCTCGCCGCCATCGACAAGATGACCGTCATCTCCACCGACGGGGCGAGCCGGCTGTCCCGTACCGTCGCCGACAACGTCGCCCAGGGCGTGGAACTGCTCGGCTCGACCACCGGACTGGACCTCCCGCAGCTCCTCAAGGGTCTGACGCGGGGCGCTGACGCCGCCACCGCCGCGCAGGCGGGGGCCGGAGCGGCTTCCGACACCGGCCGGGACCGCGGCTCGGACCGGGGCGGTGACGGGCGGATCCCCATCGCGGGGTAGCGGGAGCCGGTGCGCGGCCCGGCCCGGGGACCACCGACGGTGGTCCCCGGGCCGGACCCGTCGGCTACTTCTTGCCGAGCAGTTCCCTCATGTGGGCGATCTCGGCGCCCTGCGAGGACATGATGGCGCCGGCCATGTCCTTGGCGGCCTGGAACCGGCCGTCGGACTGTTCGGTCTTCGCCATGGCCACCGCGCCCTCGTGGTGCTTGACCATGAGTTCGAGGAAGGCGGTGTCGAAGGCCCGTCCCTCGGCCTTGGACAGGCGGTCCATCTCCTCGCCGGTCATCATCCCGGACATGGCGTGCCCGCCGTGCCCGCCGTCGGCTCCGGCCGCGGGCACCTGCTCGCCCCAGGCGGCGAGCCACCCGGAGAGGGTCTTGATCTCCGGGTCCTGGGCCTTCCTGATCTCCTCGGCGAGCTTCTTCACCTCGGCGGATCCGGCGCGCGTCGCGGCCAGGTCGGCCATCTCGACGGCCTGGCGGTGGTGGGGGATCATCCCCTGGGCGAAGGCGGTGTCGGCCGCGTTGTTCTCGCCGCGGGCACCCGTGCCCGGGGAGGAACCGGCGGAGGGCGTGGCCCCGGCGGGAGGCGTGGCGGCGGACGTCCGGCCGGAGGAGCCGTGGCCGGAGTGCGTCGGGCCGCCGTCGGCCGGGTCGGAGTTCCCGCCGCAGGCGGCGAGGACGAGGGCGGCGGTCGCGGCCAGCGCGACGGCGGAGGTACGACGGATCGTGGAACGCCGGATGGTCATGGTGGTGCTTCTCCTGTGCTGCGGCACGCCGGACGACGGCGTGCGGGAAAGTGGACGGGCTCGTGCGTCGGGGTGACGCCGGAGACCGCCTATACGCGCAGGAGTTGCAGTTCCGAGAGTGAGGGCGGCGCCCGTCCGTCCACCGCCGAGGCGGGGGCGATCCCGTGGGCGGCCGGCGCCGGCGCCCCGAGCGCGCCGGGCGCGGGCGCCGGACCGGACAGGACCGGGGGAGCGCCGGTGCCGGGGGCCGCGCAGGTGGGGTCGGCGTGCTCGGCGTGACCGCCGCCGGGGCCCTCGTGCGGACAGGCGCAGGGCGCGGCGGGGACCGCGGCGTCCCGGGCGCCGACCGGCGTCGTGCGGTCCACCACCGTGCCGTGGGGGGAGGCCTCGGGCCGCGCCGCGTCGTGGGACGGGGCGGTGTGTCGGGCGGTGCTGTGGGACGGGGCGGCGTGCCGCGCGGTGTCGTGCGGGGAGGTCGCCGCCGCGAGGGCGGGTCGGAACGCCGCGGCGACGGCCGCGGGGGCCTTCGCCGGGATCCCGCCCGGGCCCAGGCCGTGCATGCCCAGCAGGCCCGTGAGCACGGCCAGGACGAGCCACAGGCGTCGGGGCAGCGCGAAGGGGCCGCTCGCCCGACGCACCGTTTCGCTCATGCACGCATCGTAGGCGACCCCGGAAAAATACTCCAAGGGGGTATGCCCGCGCGGAGGACCCCGCTGCCCTCGCCGCCCCTCGCCGATCCCCGCCGCTGTCCGTTCGGGTCCTACGGGGCGCCGGCGGGGCGGCCCTCGTGCAGCTCCAGCGGCCCGGTGCCCTTGGCGCGCGCCTTGAGGCAGGCCTTGATCTGCCGGCGCAGCAACGGTTTGACGGCCCCGCGCAGTTCCCCGGGGTCCACCGTCCGCCAGCTCAGCAGCTCGCCCTCGGGCAGGCGGATCCGGCCGAGCGTGTCGGCGTCGAGCACCCCGCCGTCGTAGAGGAAGCGGATCCGCGCCGGATGGCCGGGGCGGTGCGACCAGTTCACCGCCAGGAGCCGGCCGGGGGGCAGGTCCAGCCCCAGTTCCTCGCGGACCTCGCGGGCGGCTCCGGCCCTCGGGGTCTCGCCGAGGTCGCTGTCGACGCCGCCGCCCGGCAGCAGCAGGCGCCCGGCGTCTCCGTAGCCGGGCTCGACCAGCAGCACCCGGCCGGCCACGTCGGTGAACAGGACGTTCGCCGCGGTGAGGGACTTCGGCCGGGCGGCGCGGTGGCCGGCCGCGTCGAAGCCGCCCGCGTGCTCCAACGCCGCCCGGTCGGCCGGATCGAACCCGGCGGGCGAGCCCGGCTGGGGCACGCCGTCGACCAGGTGCGCGAACGAACCCAGCCGCAGCGCGGCCAGCGCCGCGCGCAGCCGGGGCGCCAGGCGGGCGGGGAGGCGGGCGTGCGCCTCGTCGGGGGTGAGCCAGTGCGCCCCGGTGATCTCCCCGTCCGCGAAGGAGACGGCGTCGATCCGGTCGGGGGTGAGCGGGCCGACGAGGTGGACGTGCACCACGAGCGAGCGGCCGAGCCGGCCGGGTCGACAGGAGTCCACGGCGAGCAGCCGGCCCACCGGGACGGACAGGTCCAGCTCCTCCTTGAGCTCCCGGGCCAGGCCCTCCTCGGGGGTCTCGGTGTCCTCGACCGTGCCGCCCGGCAGTTCCGCGTCCTCCTTGTAGGAGGTGGTCAGGACGAGGACCCGGCCCTCGGTGTCCATGACGATCCCGGTCGCGGCGACGAGCGGGGCGGGCTGCGCGGCGTAGTACGCGCGCACGCCCTCGTCGGACGCGGGGGCGGCGGTGGAGGAGGGCTGGTCGGGCACGGTGGGGGCTCCAGCGGGTTCGTCGTGCGGCCGGCTCGGTGCATCGCCGGCGTCACCGCATGCCTACCACGCCGCGCCCCGCCCCCCGCCCACGGACACCTTCACGATCCGTGGGTGAGGGCTGCCCCGACCACGGCCTCGACACGGGTGCGCTGCTGTCGGGCGGTGGCCAGGGGGTTGGGCCGCAGGGCGTAGACCGTCCGGTGGTGGTGGTCTTCGCCGCTTGCGAAGACGCCGCTCGTCCAGCCGCCGCTGGACCCGGTCTTGCCCCAGATCTTCGTTCCGTTCAGCTCGATTCCCATCAGCCCGCCGGCACTGAAGCAGGCCGCGCCGGCGGGGCAGCCGGTGTTCTCGGGGGCGCCGGGGACCGCGGGAACCTCGAAGAGGTGCCGCTGCTGGGCCGGAGGAAGGAGACGTCCTCCCAGCAGGGCCTTCAGGAACGCGTCGAGGTCGCCGGGGGTGGACGTCAGCCCGCCCTCCGACCAGGCCCAGGCGACGGCCGGGTCCTCGGAGAGCCGGGTGTCGCGCAGGGCCAGGGGGCGCAGGATCCGCCGGTCGAGCTCGTGGGCGTAGGGGCGGCCGGCGACCTTCTCCACGAGCAGCCCGGCGACGAAGCTGTTCAGCCCGTTGTACTGCTGGACGGTTCCCGGGGCCGGGACACGGCCGGGACGGTCCGCCGCGTCCGCCGCGAAGGAGGCCTCCACCACCCCGCGGGGGCCGAGCGGCACCCGGGCCGGCCGGGGCAGGTCGCCGGTGTGGTCCAGGAGTTGGCGTACCGTCACGCCGGCGTACTGCGGCGGGAGCAGCTCGGGCAGGTGGCGGCGGACGGGCTCGTCGATGCCGATCCGGTGCTCGGCGACCAGCTGGAGCACCACCGCATCGGTGAAGACCTTGGTCACGCTGCCCACCGGGAAGGGCCCGTCCGCCTCCACCTCTCCGGCCGTCCCGGTGTACGGGCCGCGCACGCCCCGGCCGGCGACCCGCACCACGGCCGCGTCCGTCACCCCGTCCGGCAGGGTGGCGAGCAACGCCCGGACGGCGGTGGCGCCGTGGGTGTCGCGGACGTCGTGGGAAGCGAGCACGCCGGGCGCGGCCGTGGCCGAGGGGGCGGCGGCCAGACCGGTGGCGAGTGCGGCCGCCGCCAGGCAGCCGGCGGTGAGACGGCGGGCGGCACGCAGGGGCGTGGTCATCGGTGGCTCCTGAGAACGGGGCGGGCGCTCGGATCGGTACCCGCGCTGGACCCACCTTCGTCCCGCACCGCCCGTCGATCATGGGTGATCACCCTGAACCACCCCTGAACGCACCCCGATCGGGTCGCGGGCCCGCGGGCGGGGTCGAGGACCCCGGCCGAAACCGTCAGCGTCACCTCGACGACACGCTCAGGCCCGTACGAGGAGCAACCCGCCCAGGGTCACCATCGTCGCGGCGACCAGGCCGTCCAGCACCCGCCAGGCCCCGGGCCGCGCGAGCAGGCCGGTGAGCAGCCGGGCCCCGTAGCCGAGGGCGGAGAACCAGATCAGGCTGGCCAGGACCGCGCCGATGCCGAACGCCCACCTCAGGTCGCCCCGGTCGGCGGCCAGTGAGCCCACGAGCAGCACGGTGTCCAGGTACACGTGCGGGTTGAGCCAGGTCATCGCCAGGCAGGTCAGCACCGCCCCGCGGGCGGAGCCGACGGCCGCCCCCGAGGCGCTGAGGGCCGCCCCGGGGGCGGGGCGCAGCACCCGGCGGGCCGCCAGGATCCCGTAGCAGATCAGGAACGCGCCGCCGGCGACCGCGACGGCGGTGAGGGCGGCGGGCCAGGCGGTGACGAAGGCCCCGACCCCGGCCACGCCGAGGGCGATCAGGGCCGCGTCCGACACGGCGCAGATGGCGACGACCGGGAGGACGGCCTGCCGGCGCGCCCCCTGGCGCAGCACGAAGGCGTTCTGCGCGCCGATGGCGACGATGAGGGACAGTCCGGTGCCGAAGCCGGCCAGGGCCGCTGTGGTGATGCCGTGGTTCATGGGACGACCGTAGGCAGCGTGGCGCAACCAGTACAGCTAAAGATTTTTACGTAGCATTAGCGCTCGTGATGGAAGACCTTCCCCTGGACCAGGTCCGGACCCTGCTCGCGGTCGTCGACGAGGGCACCTTCGACGCCGCCGCCGCGCTCCTGCACGTCACCCCCTCCGCCGTGAGCCAACGCGTCAAGGCGTTGGAGCAGCGCACCGGGCGGGTCCTGCTGATGCGCTCCAAGCCGGTGCGCCCCACCGAATCGGGAGAGGTGGTGATCCGCTTCGCGCGCCAGCTCGCCCGGCTGGAACGCGACGCGCGGGCCGAGTTGGGCATGGCCGACGACCTGGGCCCGGTCCGCCTGCCCCTGGCGGTCAACGCGGACTCCCTCGCCACCTGGTTCCTGCCCGCGCTGACCCGGGTGCCGCAGGAACCGCCGATCTGCTTCGAACTGCACCGCGAGGACGAGGGCCACACGACGGCGCTGCTGCGCGAGGGGCAGGTCATGGCCGCCGTCACCTCCTCGCCCGATCCGGTGGCGGGGTGCTCGGTGCGGGCCCTGGGGCTGGCGCGCTACCTGCCGGTGGCGAGCCCGGCCTTCGTCGCCCGTCGGCTGCCGGGGGGCGCGCGATCGGAGGCGCGGCGGCTGTGGGAGGCGCCGGTGATCGTCTTCGACCGGCGCGACGAGCTCCAGGACGCCTACGTACGGATGCTGTCCGGCGGCGCCGCCGGGGCCGGCTCCGTCCGTCACCTCGTGCCGACCTCGGAGGGGTTCCGGGACGCGGTGGTGGCCGGGCTGGGGTGGGGGCTGGTGCCCGAACCGCAGGCCGAGCCGCTGCTGCGGTCCGGGGCGCTGGTGGAGCTGGCGTCGGGGCGCCCCCTGGACGTACCGCTGTACTGGCAGCAGTGGAAGCTGGACTCGCCCGCCCTGGCGACGGTGGCCCGCGTGGTCGCCGAGGTCGCGCTGGAGGAGCTGCGCCCCGTGCCCCCCGCCCGACCGGACGCCGGCCCGCCCCGGTCCGCGCCGCCGACGGGACGCTGAGGGCGGCGCCGGACCGGAACGCCGAGGGCGGCGCCGGGACCGGAACGCGCCCCGACCCTTCCCGACCGTGGCCGGGGCGGGGGTGCGACGGTGGCAGACTGGCCGCTGATCCGCCGAAGGGGAGTACGTCCGTGTCCATGTTCAGCAACCTGCGCCGCGCCGTGCGCCGCGGCTACCGGCGGGCCGTCGACCTCAGCCACCCGGCCCGCTCCCCGCTCGGCAGCGCCGTCGTCAACTGCGTCGTGTACGTGGACGGCGCCCGCCAGGACGGGTGCACGGAGGTGGAGGAGGCCCTCCACCGGGTGCGCAAGGCGGGCGAGGGCTTCGTCTGGATCGGTCTGCACGAGCCCTCCCAGACGGAACTGGCCGGCCTCGCCGCGCTGTTCGGGCTGCACCCGCTGGCCGTCGAGGACGCGGTCAACGCCCACCAGCGTCCCAAGGTCGAGCGCTACGACGAGACCCTCTTCGCCGTCTTCAAGACCGTCCGCTACGTCGAGCACGAGGAGCTGACGGCGACCAGCGAGGTCGTGGAGACCGGCGAGCTGATGGCCTTCGTCGGCGAGGACTTCGTGATCACCATCCGGCACGGCGGACGCGGCACCCTCGGCCCCGTCCGCGAGGCCCTGGAGGCCGAGCCGGCGCAGTTGGCGCAGGGTCCGGCCGCCGTCCTGCACGCGATGGCGGACCACGTCGTCGACGACTACGTGGCCGTCACGGACGCCGTGCAGAGCGACCTCGACGCCGTGGAGACCGCCGTGTTCAGCGAGCACGGCGGCCGGGGTGACGCCGGTCGCATCTACCAGCTCAAGCGGGAGCTGCTGGAGCTGCGCAGGGCGGTGGCCCCGCTCGACCGGCCGTTGCAGCACCTGGCGACGCAGCCGATACCGGTCGTTCCGCCGGAGGTCCGCGCCTACTTCCGGGACGTGGCCGACCACCTGACCCGCGCCACCGAGCAGATCTCCGCCTACGACACCCTCCTCGACTCGATCCTCCAGGCCCACCTGGCGCAGGTGACGGTGGCCCAGAACGAGGACATGCGCAAGATCACGGCCTGGGCGGCCATCGTCGCCGTCCCCACCATGGTCTGCGGGGTCTACGGCATGAACTTCGACCACATGCCCGAACTGCGCTGGACCTACGGCTACCCCACCGTCCTCGGCGTCATGGCCGTCGCCTGTTTCCTCATCCACCGGGGCTTCCGCCGCAACGGCTGGCTCTGACGAACCTCGGGGCCCGCCTCCGGCCCCCCGGCCCCCGCCCCCCCCGACTCGGGGGGTCGGGCATGGCCGAAAAACGTCGACGGGAGCGATGAGCGCGTGGTGCGTGGGGTGTTCGCGTCTCCCGATGTCTGGTAGGAAAGTTTCCTAACGGAATCGGGAACGCCCAACCACCGCATGGAGGCCCCGTGTTCACCCCTCACCGCAAGTCCCTGACGATCGGCGCCGTGCTCACGGCCGCCCTGCTCGCCGCGCCCGTCGCCGCGCACGCGACCGACGCCCCCCGGGCCGAGGCCGGCCCCCGCGTCGCCGCCGCGGCGGCGACCGGCCTCGACGATCCGGCGAAGAAGGACATCGCCATGCAGATCGTCTCCAGCGCCGAGAACTCCTCGCTGGACTGGAAGGCCCAGTACAAGTACATCGAGGACATAGGCGACGGTCGCGGCTACACCGCCGGCATCATCGGCTTCTGCTCCGGCACCGGCGACATGCTCGACCTCGTCGAGTACTACACCCAGGTCAAGCCGGGCAACGTGCTCGCCAAGTACCTGCCCGCCCTGCGCAAGGTCGACGGCAGCGACTCGCACGCCGGACTCGACCCGAACTTCACCAAGGACTGGGCCAAGGCCGCCCAGGACAGCGTGTTCAAGAAGGCCCAGGACCACGAGCGCGACCGGGTCTACTTCGACCCGTCCGTCAAGCAGGGCAAGTCCGACGGCGTCGGCACCCTCGGCCAGTTCATCTACTACGACGCCATCGTGATGCACGGCGACGGCACCGACTCCACCAGCTTCCGCAACATCCGCAAGCGCGCCCTGACCAAGGCCAAGCCCCCGGCCCAGGGCGGCAACGAGACGACCTGGCTGAACGCCTTCCTCGATGCCCGCGTCTGGGCGATGAAGCAGGAGGAGGCCCACAGCGACACCAGCCGGGTCGACACCGCCCAGCGGGTCTTCCTGAAGAAGGGCAACCTGAACCTCAACACCCCGCTCGACTGGAAGGTCTACGGGGACTCCTTCCACATCGGCTGACCCGGACGGGCCGGCCCGCCTCGGGCCGGCCCCTCCCGTCTCCCCGGATCCGGAGGACCACCGACATCCCCGGCACCGCCACCCCCAGCCGTCCCTTTATCCCCAACTCACGCGAAATTCAAGCGAGTTGGCCAAATCGAGACCTGCGGAACCGGCTTGGGTGTGCCCCCCACAGGGAATGAGTCCGGCCCGGCCCCTTCCCGGGTGGAGCGGGCCGATCGATGCCGTCCTTAGGGGGGACTCGTGCACTACTACGTCGACGTCATCAAGCGCTACGCGGACTTCTCCGGCCGGGCGCGCCGCCAGGAGTACTGGATGTTCGTCCTCTTCAGCATCCCGATCATCGTCGTCCTGATGCTGGTCGACTTCGCCCTCGGCAGCTACCCGGTCATCTTCTGGATCTACAACCTTGCCGTCTTCCTCCCGACGCTGGGGCTCAGCGTCCGCCGCCTGCACGACACCGGCAGGTCCGGCTGGTGGTACCTGGTCAGCGTCATCCCGTTCGTCGGCTGGATCGCCATCATCGTCCTCATGGCCATCGAGGGCGACGCCGGTCCCAACGCCTACGGACCCAGCCCCAAGCAGCTCCAGGCCTGAGCCGCACCGCGCCACGCCGCACCACCCACGACGGCGCCGCTCCACGACCCACCGGGTCGCGGGCGGCGCCGTCGCCGCCGTACGCCCGGACGGGTCGCGCCGCCGCCGGGGTGACACGCGTCTCGTCCGTCTTGCGGCAGGGGGCTGTCCAGAGCGGCCCGATCACGAGATATCTTGATGTCGAGCAATGTTGCAGACGAGAGACGCAGACTGTGGAGCGGAGCATCCGGTGACTGACTCGACCATCATCTACACGCACACTGACGAGGCCCCGGCCCTCGCGACGTATTCCTTCCTGCCTGTGATCCAGGCCTACGCGTCGACGGCCGGTGTGAATGTCGAGACCCGTGACATCTCCCTGGCCGGTCGGATCATCGCCAGCTTCCCCGAGCACCTGGAAGAGGGCCAGCGCATCGCCGACGCCCTCGCCGAGCTGGGCGAACTGGCGAAGACCCCGGAAGCCAACATCATCAAGCTTCCGAACATCTCGGCCTCGATCCCGCAGCTGAAGGCCGCGATCGCCGAGCTCCAGGGCCAGGGCTACGCCCTCCCGGACTACCCGGACGACCCGAAGACCGACGAGGAGCGCGAGATCCGCTCCCGCTACGACAAGGTCAAGGGCAGCGCCGTCAACCCGGTCCTGCGCGAGGGCAACTCCGACCGCCGCGCGCCCGGCTCGGTCAAGAACTACGCCAAGGCCCACCCGCACCGCATGGGCGCCTGGTCCTCCGAGTCGAAGACAAACGTCGCCACCATGGGCGAGCACGACTTCCGCTCCACCGAGAAGTCCACCGTGATCGCCGAGGCCGGCACGCTGCGCATCGAGCACGTCGACGCCGACGGCACCACCACCGTGCTCCGCGAGTCCGTACCGGTCCTCGCCGGTGAGGTCGTGGACGCGTCCGTCATGCACGTCGACGCCCTGCGCACCTTCCTGAACGACCAGATCGCCCGCGCCAAGGCCGAGGACGTCCTGTTCTCCGTGCACCTCAAGGCCACGATGATGAAGGTCTCCGACCCGATCGTCTTCGGCCACGTGGTCCGCGCGTTCCTCCCGAACACCTTCGCCCGCTACGGCGCCACCCTCGCCGCCGCCGGTCTGTCCCCCAACGACGGCCTCGGCACCATCCTGAACGGTCTGGGCGCCCTGCCCGACGGCGACGCGATCAAGGCCTCGATCGACGCCGAGATCGCCGAGGGCCCCGCCCTCGCGATGGTCGACTCCGACAAGGGCATCACCAACCTGCACGTCCCCTCGGACGTCATCGTCGACGCCTCCATGCCGGCCATGATCCGCACCTCCGGCCACATGTGGGGCCCGGACGGCGCCGAGGCCGACACCCTCGCCGTCCTCCCGGACAGCAGCTACGCCGGCGTCTACCAGGTCGTCGTCGACGACTGCCGTGCCCACGGCGCCTTCGACCCGGCCACGATGGGCTCGGTGCCGAACGTCGGCCTCATGGCGCAGAAGGCCGAGGAGTACGGCAGCCACGACAAGACCTTCGAGATCGCCTCGGCGGGCACCGTCCGCCTCGTCGACGCCTCGGGCGCGGTCGTGCTGGAGCAGGAGGTCGCCGCCGGCGACATCTTCCGCGCCTGCCAGACCAAGGACCTCCCGATCCAGGACTGGGTCAAGCTCGCCGTCACCCGCGCCCGCGCCACCGGCGCCCCGGCCGTGTTCTGGCTCGACGAGACCCGTGCCCACGACCAGCAGCTGATCGCCAAGGTCAAGACGTACCTGGCCGACCACGACACCGACGGTCTGACCATCGAGATCCTCTCGCCGGTCGAGGCCACGGCGTACTCCCTGGAGCGCATCCGCCGCGGCGAGGACACCATCTCCGTCACCGGCAACGTGCTGCGCGACTACCTGACCGACCTCTTCCCGATCCTGGAGCTGGGCACCAGCGCCAAGATGCTGTCGGTCGTCCCGCTGATGGCCGGCGGCGGCCTCTTCGAGACGGGCGCGGGCGGCTCGGCCCCCAAGCACGTGCAGCAGCTCGTCAAGGAGAACTACCTCCGCTGGGACAGCCTCGGCGAGTTCTTCGCCCTGGCGGCCAGCTTCGAGCACCTCGCCACCACCACCGGCAACGCCCGCGCCCAGGTGCTGGCCGACACCCTGGACCGCGCGACCGGCACCTTCCTCAACGAGGACAAGTCGCCGACCCGTCGCATCGGCGGCATCGACAACCGCGGCAGCCACTTCTACCTGGGCCTGTACTGGGCGCAGGAGCTGTCCCGCCAGATCGACGACCCGAAGCTCGCGGCCGCCTTCGAGCCGCTGGCCAAGACGCTCGCCGAGTCCGAGCAGAAGATCGTCGACGAGCTGAACGCCGTCCAGGGCTCCCCGGCCGAGATCGGCGGCTACTACCAGCCCGACCCGGCCAAGGCCGCGACCGTGATGCGTCCCTCCGCGACGTGGAACGAAGCGCTGCGACTCCTGGGCTGATCCCGCCCGGGTCCCGACGGGGACCCGCGCGACCCGCTCCGCCCCGGCCGGCCTCGTGCCCGGCCGGGGCGGACCCGTATCCGCGTACGGGCCCGTGCGGGCACAGGGGTACGGCTCAGCGGGCGAGGGGGTCCGCCGCCACCCGGAAGCCGATGTTGCCCGAGGAGCTGTCGGGGGTGTTGCGCGTACGGGCCGCGACCCGGTAGCGGTTGCAGTACGAGTCGTGGCACATGTGCGAGCCGCCGCGCATCGAGCGCTGCGGACCGGCCGGGTCGAACCGGTCGGCGCACCACTCCCACACGTTGCCCACCGCGTTGTACAACCCGTACCCGTTGGGCCGGAAGGACTTCGCCGGGGCCGTGCCCCGGTAGCCGTCCGCCAGGCTGTTGTGGGTGGGGAAGTCCCCGTTCCAGATGTTGCACATGTACCGGCCGCCGGGGCGCAGTTCGTCGCCCCACGGGTAGCGGCGCTGTTCCAGCCCGCCGCGGGCCGCGTACTCCCACTCGGCCTCCGTGGGCAGCCGCGTCCCCGACCAGGCGCAGTAGGCCCGGGCGTCGTTCCAGGACACGTGGACCACGGGGTGGTCCTGCCGGTCGGCGAAGGAGGAGCCGGGCCCTTCGGGCCGGCGCCAGTCGGCCCCGGAGACCGCCCGCCACCACGGGGTGCCGGCCACCGCCGGGGAGACGGCGGCGAGCCGGTCGTCGAGGAAGCCCTCGAAGACGAAGCTGAACCCGAACGACTCCGCCTCCGTGACGTGCCCGGTGGCCTTCACGAAGGAGGCGAACCGGGCGTTGGTGACGGTGGTCGGGGCGACACGGAACGCCCCGACCACCACTTCCCGGATCGGACCCTCCCCGTCCGCCACGAACCCGTCCGCGTCCTGCGTCCCCATCAGGAACCGGCCGCCCGGAAGCTCCAGGAGGTCGCGCACCGCCCGCCGGACGGCCTGGTCCACCTCCGCGGGCCCGTCGGGCGCCTGGGCCGTCGGCGTGGCGGCCGACACGGACACGGACACGGGCTCGCGGGCGGGGGTGCAGCAGGGCTTCGGCGGCATCGTCTTCTCCTCGGGGCGGCCGGCGGGGTCGAGCGGGGGCTCAGCCGGTCCGGTCGGCGGCCAGTCGGGCGGCCAGCGCCGGGATCCCGAGGGCCTGCTCCTGGGCCGGCGTGGCCTGGTACAGCAGGTTCCGCAGCTGGTGCGGGTCGGCGGCCAGGTCGTAGTACTCGCGGAAGGTCACCTGGCCGGTGCCGGACACCGCCCCCGTCGCGTCCGTGTGCAGGTCGTAGTACTCCGTGTACTGCTTGTCCTTCGCCACGTACGAGGCCCAGGTCCTGGGCCCGGTACCGCCCGCGCCCTGCTTCCACCACTGCACCAGCAGGTGGTCGCGGGAGGCGGGGCCGAGCAGCGAGTGCCCGTCCAGCCCCGCGGGCGCGGGGATGCCGGCGGCGTCGAGGATGGTCGGGGCGATGTCGATGTTCGCGACGATCCGCCCGTCGGTGGTGCCGCCGCCGAAGCCGCCGGCCGGCCAGGACAGGTAGAACGGCACCTCGTGGGCGGGGGAGTAGGGCACCGACTTCTTCAGCCAGCCGTGGTCGGCCCAGGTGTAGCCGTTGTCCCCGGTGAAGACGACGAGGGTGTTCTCCAGCTGGCCCAGCGCCGCGAGCCGGTCGCGGATCGCCCGGACGGCGTCGTCGACGGAGCGCAGGCTGCGCAGTTGCCGCGTCCGCAGCTCCTGGGCGTCGGCGAGCGTGGACGTCGCCTCGCGGATGTACGGGGGCTTGTCCGAGCGGTCGGCCTCCGGGACGGACGGGCGGCCGTTCCACGGCGGGACGGGCGTGTCGGAGTACTTGGGGGCCGGCACGTTCGGCTCGTGCGAGGCGTAGGGGGTGACGTAGGCGAACCACGGACGGGTGTCGGTGGTCGACTTGTCGAGGAAGGCCAGCGTCCTGTTCTTGATGACGTTGGTGGTGTAGCCGGGGAGTTCCTGCACCGTGCCGTCGATGTTCCAGCGGGCCGCGTTGAACGCGGGCTGGAGCAGCGCCCACTCCTCGAAGTGCGGCGGATTGTCCGCCAGCGGCCAGGAGTTGAGGTACTTGCCGAACAGTCCGGTGCGGTAGCCGGCGTCGCGCAGCCGGCGCTGGACGGTCGTGGACTGGTCGAGGCCGCGGGAGGCGGCGTTGTTGCGCACGCCGTGGTGGTGCGCGTGCCGGCCGGTGAGGATCGACGAGCGCGACGGCGCGCACAGCGGGGTCGCGGCGTGCCCGTGGGTGAAGGTGACCCCGTTGCCGCCGAGCCAGTCGACGGTCTGGGAAATGGCCCAGTCCGTGTGCTTCGGGTGGTCGTCGGTGACGATCAACAGGATGTTGGGTCGTGCGGCGGCCGGGGAGGGGCCCGCGGCCGCGGCCGAGCGGGCCAGGGCCGGAGTGGCGGCGGCGGCCGCGACCGCCGCCGCGCCGGTGAGGAATCCGCGTCGACCGACGGCGGTGGTGCGGGACGTTCCGGACGTGCGGGGTTGCTCGCTCACGGGAGTCTCCTACGCGCGGGGAAGGGGCGTACGCACCGGGCTCGCGAACGACCCGATCCGTCCGATCCGACGGCCGGCGGCGAACCCGCAGGTCAGACCCTAGGATCCGGACCCCCGTCACTCAATGACCCCCGCATGGCAGTGCCGTGGCGTTGCCGTGGCGGCGCTGTGGCCGTGGCGTTGCCGCGCCGTGGCACGCGTGTGGCCGGGCCCGCGGTCGGCCGGTCGGCGCGTTCGCGGACCCGGTCGGCGCGGTCGCTCAGAGGTGGTGCACCCGGCCCTGGCCCACGGCGAGCGGCTGCCGCCCGGCGGCCAGGATGCGCAGGCCGGGGGCGACGGCGAGCAGCGCGCGCAGCCAGTCCAGCGCGACGGGGTTCAAGCGGTCGCTGTCGTCGAGGACGAGCAGCATGTCCCGTTCGGCGAGCCACGAGGCGGCGTTCGCGGTCCCGCAGGGCAGGAAGGGCATTCCGGGTACGCAGCCCAGCGCGGACACCAACTCCCCGACGCTGCCCTCCCGTCCGACCGAGACCACGGCCGTGCCGTCGCAGAAGTTGGACGCGAGGCGCCGCGCCACGTCGCGGACGAGCGTGCTGCGCGGCTCCTGGGACCGGCCGGTGACGGTCAGGACCCGGCCCCGCCGCACGGCGGTGAGCAGGGCGGACAGCTCGGTGGACGTGGCAGGCAGTGTTCCGCTCGTTCGGTGGTCCCTCATCATCACGATGCCCCCCATTGCATGCGTGACCGGCGCGGCAACAGGGATGATTCGAGCCGCGTGACGACGATTATGCGCCAATTCCACCGCATCACCAGGGGAATGTCGTATTCCGTCACCGGGTCCCGGACGCCGCCCCGTGTTTTCCTTCGGGGGTGAACATCGAGAGCTCCAGAGTGCCCCACGAGAGGCCGATCCGCAGCCTGCGGCGCAGGACCGACGACGACCTCGCCACGTGCGCACGGCTCCTCGCGGAAGTCCACGCCCATGACGGCTACCCCGTCAACTGGCCCGAGAATCCCGCCGCTTGGCTGGCCGGCGATCCCGTGCTCGGCTCCTGGGTGGCCGAACTCGACGGCCGCCCGGTGGGACACGTCGGTCTGTCGCGCTGCGGCGAGGGAGACGCGGCCCCGCTGCTGTGGAGCGCGCGCGGCGGCGCCGGGTCCGGGCGGACGCCCGACCGTACGGCCGTCGTCGGCCGGCTGTTCGTCGCCCCGGCGGCGAGGGGGCACGGGATCGGCGCCCTGCTGATCGCCCGGGCGGTGGAGGAGGCCCGCCGCCGCGCGTTGCACGCGGTGCTCGACGTCGTCGCCTCCGACACCGCGGCGACGGCCCTGTACGAGCGGCTGGGCTGGGAGTTGCTGGACACCGTCGAGCAGCGGTGGGGGCCGCGCCAGGTGGTCTCCGTACGGTGTTACGCGGCGCCCGCGTGAACCCGCGCCGGGCGTGACCGGGGGCGGGCCGGCGGCGGGGCGGGGCAGGCCCGGGGACGGGGGGCAGCCGCGGTGCCCGTGGCCCGCGCGGCGCGGCCCGGGCCGCGGGGGACGGTTGTCCGGACGTCGGGCATGCGCTCTACTGCCGTTGGACCCCGGGAGCGGGGCGGACGTCGGCGGAGGGGCCACGATGACAGCGGACCGGCAGCAGCGGCGCCCGGCGGCGCGGGACGGCGCACGGGCCGCGCGCGCCTCGCACCGAAGGCCCCGACACCGGGGCCCCCGCGCCCTGTTGGCCTTCCTCCTGGCCGCGTTCCTCCTCGTCGGGATCGGAGCCGCGGCCGGCATCGCCTGGAACGCCGACCCGACGGGGTCCCGACCCGAGAGGGCCGGGCGCGACACGGGTCCCCCCGGCGCCCGCACCCCCACCCCCACGGGAGCCGCGCCCGCCACCCCGGCCCCCGAACCCCCACCGCCGACCCCCTCCGCCTCGGCCTCCCCCTCCGGACCGGCCCCGACGGACGGCCCGCCCGGCCACGCCGCCACCCCGGCCCTGCCCTTCGACCTGCCCTCCCCGGCCGCGCTGCGCTCGGGCGCGGCCGCCGGGAAACTGGTCTTCGCCCACTACTTCACCCCGTACCCGCTCTCCCTGGACAACGCCGCCGCCGACGTCGACTACTACACCCGCAACTACCTCCGACCGGCCGGGGAGAACGGCCGCCACCTCGGCTACGGCGGCCTGCTGCGCGACCGCCCGCCGCCGGTGGCGCCCGGGACGGGCGACTGGGAGTACGCCAACCTCCTGCGGGAGGTCCGCACCGCCCGCGCCGCCGGCCTCGACGGTTTCACCCTCGACCTGCTGTCCCTCTCCGGGAAGAACTGGGAGCGCTCCACCGCGCTGCTGCGGGCGGCCCACGCGGTCGACCCCGGCTTCAAGATCATGCTGATGCCGGACATGACCTCCCTGGACACGGACGATCCGGCCGTGCTCGCGGACGCCCTCGCCACCCTCGCCGCTTCCCCCGCGGCCCACCGGCTCGGCGACGGACGCCTCGTCGTCTCCCCCTTCAAGGCCGAGGCGAAGGACGTCGGATGGTGGGAACGGGTCCTCGACCGCCTGGCCTCCCGGCACGGCGTGCGCACCGCCTTCGTGCCGCTGTTCCTCGACTTCGCGGCCCACGGCACGGCCTTCGCCCCCATCAGCCACGGGTTCTCCGAGTGGGGCAGCCGCAGCCACGTCGGCCAGGAGGGCGCCACCGAGGACGTCCGCCGGGCCCACGCCCTCGGCAAGATCTGGATGCAGCCGGTGTCCGTCCAGGACGCCCGCCCCAACCAGGGCGTCTACGACGAGGCGGGCAACACCGCCACCCTGCGGTCCACCTGGACGCACGCCATCGAGGACGGCGCCGACTGGGTCCAACTGACCACCTGGAACGACTACTCCGAGGGCAGCCACATCGCCCCGTCCCTGCACAACGGCTCGACGTACCTGGACCTGACCTCCTACTACCTGACCCGCTTCAAGACGGGCAGCTGGCCCGAGATCGTCCGCGACACCCTCTACCTCACCTCCCGCACCCAGTTCACGGGCGCCGCCCCGACCGCCCCCGGGCAGACGCGGCTGATGTCCCTGCGCAAGGGCAGCGCCGCCGCCCGGGACACCGTGGAGGTGCTCAGCTTCCTCACGGCCTCCGGCACCGTCCGCACCACCGTCGGCGCCGCGAAGGCCGCGCACGAGACCCCGGCCGGGGTCCACGCCCGACTGCTCCCGCTCGCGCCGGGCACCAGCTCGGCCCGGCTGGCGCGCGAAGGCTCCGAGGAGGTGCGGGTGGAACTGCCCTACCCCGTCGAGCGCACGCCCGACGTCCAAGACCTCCAGTACTACGCGGCCACCAGCGGCCGGAAACCCTAGGGCCCGTCGTCGATCAGGCGCAGGCGTCGATCAGGCGCAGGCCAATGCGTGCGAAGTGGTCCTTCCGCGCGCGCCCCGCCCCCGGCATGATCCCGATGCCGCACCCACCGCCCGGTGCGTCACCGACCGTCCCCGGAGGTACCCCCGTGACCCAGCCGCCCGCCCCGCCCGTCTTCCCGGGCGGTCCCGGCCTCTTCGCGCTGGACCCCGCCATCGCCCACCTCAACCACGGCTCCTACGGGGCGGTCCCCCTCCCCGTCCGGCAGGCCCAGGAAGCCCTGCGCGACCGGGCCCACGCCGACCCCGACTCCTTCTTCAACGGCGCCGCCGACCGGCTGGCCGCCACCCGTACCCGCGTCGCCGCGCACCTGCACACGGACCCCGACGGGCTCTCGTTCATCACCAACGCCACCGAGGGGGCCAACCTCGCCCTCGACGCGATCCCCCTCGCCGACGGTGACGAGATCCTCGTCACCGACCACGGCTACGGCACCGTCGTCGACGCCGCCGCCCGCCGCGCCCCCCTCAACACCGTCGCCCTCGACCCGCGCCTGCCCGACGAGGACGCCGTCCGCGAGACCGTCCTCGCCGCCCTCACCCCCCGGACGAAGGTGGCCCTGCTCGACCACGTCAGCTCGCCCACCGCCCGACTGATCGCCACGCCCCGACTGATCGCCGACCTCTCCGCCCGCGGGGTGACGACCGTCGTCGACGGCGCCCACACCCCCGGCATGCTCGACCGGCCGATCGCCCCCGGGGCCGACTTCTGGTTCGGCAACCTCCACAAGTGGGCCTACGCCCCCGCCGGCACCGCCCTGCTGCACGTGGCCCCCTCCCACCGGACCCGCGTACGCGCCCAGTCCCCGTCCTGGGAGGACCACCACGGCTTCCCGCGCGCCGTCGAGTTCCGCGCGACCGTCGACTACACCGGCTGGCTCGCTGCCCCCGAGGGCCTCGACCTGCTGGAGCGCCTCGACGCCGAGAAGGTCCGCGCCCACAACAGCGCCCTGGCCGCCTACGGAGCCGAGCTGCTCGCCGGACTGCCCGGCGTCGAACTCCTGCCGCACACCCCGGGCCTGCCCCTGCGCGCCCTGCTGCTGCCGCCGGGGATCGCCGAGACCCGGGACCAGGCCGTCGCCCTGCGCGAGGAGATCGCCGCCCGCCACCGGATCCGGGTCCTGATCTGGCCCCGGCCGGGCGGCGGCGGCATCCGGATCTGCGGCCAGATCTACAACCGGCCCGAGGAGTACGAGCGGCTCGTCGCCGTCCTGCCCGAGTTCCTGGGCTGACGGGCGCGGGGGCGGGGGCGGGCGCGGGGCCGGCCGTAGCCGACCCCGTCCGCGCCGGACGGCGTGCCTCAGTGGCGTCGCAGCAGGTACGTGTCCATGATCCAGCCCTTGCGGGCCCGCGCCTCGGTCCGCAGCTCCTCGATGCGCCCGGCCACGTCCGCCAGCTTCCCCGAGACCAGGATCTCGTCCGGCGTGCCGACGTAGGCGCCCCAGTAGATGTGCAGGTCCTGGTCGAGGTGGGCCGTGAAGGCGTGCCGCGCGTCCAGCATCACCACCACGTCGTCCACGTCCTGCGGCCAGCCCTCCGCGAGCCGTCGGCCCGTGGTGATCTGCACCGGCCGGCCCACCCGGTTCAGGTTGACCCGGTGCCGGGCCAGCAGCGCCGAGACGCTGCTGATCCCCGGCACCACCTCGTGCTCGAACGCCACCCGCCCGTGCTCCAGCACCTCGTCGAGGATCGCGAGCGTGGAGTCGTAGAGCGAGGGGTCCCCCCACACCAGGAAGGCCCCGGTCTCGCCCTCCGCCAGGTCCTCGGCGATGAACCGCTCGAAGATCTCGGCCCGCGCGCTGCGCCAGCCGTCCACCGTCGGGGTGTAGTCCGCCGGGGTGCGGTCCCGGTCCGGGTCGCGGCCCTCCACCAGCCGGTGCCCCGGACGGGCGTGTGCGTCGAGCATGGCCCGCCGCAGCCCCGTCAGGTCCGACTTCTCCTCCCCCTTCTCCAGGATGAGGAACGCGTCCGCCGCGCCGATCGCCCGCACCGCCTGGAGGGTCAGGTGTTCCGGGTCGCCCGCGCCTATGCCGATCACTGAGAACTTCTTCACCCGGCTATTGTGCCCATCATGCGTGTCGCCCTGTTCGTCACCTGCGTCAACGACGCGTTGTACCCCGCCACCGGCATCGCCGTCGTACGCCTCCTGGAGCGGCTCGGCGTCGAGGTGGACTTCCCCGCCGCCCAGAGCTGCTGCGGCCAGCCCCAGTACAACACCGGCTACCGCCGCGAGAGCGAACCGCTGCTGCTGCGCACCGCCGGGGCCTTCGCCGGCCACGACCACGTGGTCACCCCCTCCGCCTCCTGCGCCGCGATGATCCGCGAGCACTACCCGCGCATCGGTCGCAAGGCCGCCGAGGAGGGGCGCGGCACCCTCCTGGAGGAGAGCGCGCGGGACCTCGTACCGCGCGTGTACGAGCTCACCGAGTTCCTCGTCGACGTCCTCGGTGTCACCGACGTCGGCGCCTTCTTCCCGCACACCGTCACCTACCACCCCTCCTGCCACGGCCTGCGCTCCCTCGGGCTCGGCGAGCGCCCGCGCCGGCTGCTGGCCGCCGTCAAGGGGCTGGACCTGGTCGAGCTGCCCGGCGCCGAGGAATGCTGCGGCTTCGGCGGCACCTTCGCCCTGAAGAACCCGGACGTGTCGACCGCCATGGGAACCGACAAACTGCGCAACGCCCTGGAAACCGGGGCGGACGTCCTCTGCGGCGCCGACAACTCCTGCCTCACCCACCTCGACGGCCTCCTGCGCCGCGCCGACGCCCCGCTGCGCACCCTGCACCTCGCCGAGATCCTGGCCTCCACCGAGGAGGACCCCCTCCGATGACCGCGGTCCCCCTCGGCATGCCCGGCTTCCCGCCCAGACCGGGATCACCGGCCTTCCCTCCCTTCCCGGAGGCGGCCCGCGAGGCCGTACGGGACGACGTCCTGCGCTCCAACCTCCGCCACGCCACCCACACCATCCGCGACAAGCGCGCCCGCGCCGTCACCGAACTCTCCGACTGGGACCGGCTCCGCGCGGCCGGCAAGGCCGTCAAGGACGCCACCCTCGCCCGCCTCGACGAACACCTGCTGCGCCTGGAGGCCTCCGTCACCGCCGCCGGCGGCACCGTCCACTGGGCCGCCGACGCCGACGAGGCCAACCGGATCGTCACCGACCTGGTCCGCGCCACGGGGGAGCGGGAGGTCGTCAAGGTCAAGTCCATGGCCACCCAGGAGATCGGCCTCAACGAGGCCCTCGAAGCCGCCGGCATCGCCGCCTACGAGACCGACCTCGCCGAACTGATCGTCCAGTTGGGCCACGACCGCCCCTCGCACATCCTGGTCCCCGCCATCCACCGCAACCGCGCCGAGATCCGCGAGATCTTCACCCGCGAGATGGGCGCCTGGGGCCGCCCCGCACCCGCCGACCTCGACGACAGCCCGCCCGCCCTCGCCGAGGCCGCCCGCCTCCACCTGCGGGAGAAGTTCCTGCGCGCCAAGGTCGCCGTCTCCGGCGCCAACTTCATGGTCGCCGAGACCGGCACCATGGTCGTCCTCGAATCCGAGGGCAACGGCCGGATGTGCCTGACCCTCCCCGAGACCCTGATCACCGTCGTCGGCATCGAGAAGGTCGTCCCCACCTTCCGCGACCTGGAGGTCTTCCTCCAGACCCTGCCGCGCTCCTCCACCGCCGAGCGGATGAACCCGTACACCACGATGTGGACCGGGCTCGGACCGTCGAAGGGCGCGGACGGCGACGGCCCCTCCGCCTTCCACCTCGTCCTCCTCGACAACGGCCGCACCGACACCCTCGCCGACCGGGTCGGCCGACAGGCCCTGCGCTGCATCCGCTGCTCCGCCTGCCTCAACGTCTGCCCCGTCTACGAACGCGCCGGCGGCCACGCCTACGGCTCCGTCTACCCGGGCCCCATCGGCGCCGTCCTGAGCCCCCAACTCCGCGGCACCGCGAGCGACATCGACGCCACCCTGCCCTACGCCTCCACCCTCTGCGGCGCCTGCTACGAGGTCTGCCCCGTCGCCATCGACATCCCCGAGGTCCTCGTCCACCTGCGCGAGCGCGTGGCCCAGGGCGGCCCCGTGACCCGCGCCGGCGTCCGCGTACGCCTGCGCCCCGCACACGGCCACACCGCCGAACGGGCCGCGATGCGCGCCGCCCGCCTCCTCCTCGACCACCCGGGCGCGCTGCGCGCCGGCGAGCGGCTCCTGGCCCGCGCCCGCCGCCTGCGCCCCCGCCGACTGCCGGGCCCCGGCCGGGCCTGGACCGACACCCGCGACCTGCCCGCCGTACCGGAGCGCTCCTTCCGCGACTGGTGGGCGACGAGGCGACAGGAGGACCCCCGATGAGCGGCAGGGACCGCATCCTGGCCCGGATCCGCCGGGCCCTGCACGACACCCCCGCGCCCGAGGTCCCCCGGGACTACCTGCGCGTGCACGGCACCCGCACCCCGGCCGAGAGCGCCGACCTGCTCGCCGCCCACCTCACCGAGTACCGGGCCGCGGTCCACCGCGTCGACGACACCGGCCTGCCGCTCCTGCTGGCGCGCCTCCTGTCGGGCGCCCGCACCGTCCTCGTCCCGCCTGCCCTGCCCCCGCACTGGCTCGCCGCCACCGGGGCCGCCCCCGTCCCCGACCGGGCGGAGTCCACCCCGTGCGAACTGGACCGGGTCGACGCCGTGGTCACCGGCTGCGCCCTGGCCATCGCCGAGACCGGCACGATCGTCCTCGACGGCGGCCCCGACCAGGGCCGGCGCCGCATCACCCTGATCCCGGACCACCACGTCTGCGTCGTACGCGTCCCCGACCGGCTGGTGGACTCCGTACCGCAGGCCCTCGAACGCCTCGACCCCACCCGCCCGCTGACCTGGATCTCCGGCCCCTCGGCCACCAGCGACATCGAACTCGACCGGGTGGAGGGCGTCCACGGCCCCCGCACCCTGGACGTCGTCCTCCTGCACGCCGACGCACAATAGGGGCATGCCCTCGCACCTCGCCCTGACCGCACTCCTCGTCCACGACTACGACGAGGCCATCGACTTCTACACCCGCGCCCTCGGCTTCGAACTCGCCGAGGACACCGCCCGCCCCGACGGCTCCCGCTGGGTCGTCGTCCGCCCGCCCGGCGCCAAGGAGAGCGCCCTCCTGCTGGCCCGCGCCAAGGGCGAGGCCCAGACCCCCCGGGTCGGCGACCAGACCGGAGGCCGCGTCGGCTTCTTCCTCTACACCGACGACTTCGCCGCCGACCACGCCCGCATGAGCGCCGAGGGCGTCCGCTTCCTGGAGGAACCGCGCCACGAGCCGTACGGCTCCGTCGCCGTCTTCGAGGACCTCTACGGCAACCGCTGGGACCTACTCCAGCCCGCCGCGTAGCCCCGGCGCCTCCCGTACGGCATCGACCGCCGCGCCCCCCTCCACCCGGACCGCCAGCTCCCGGGCCCACAGGACCAGCCCCCGCACGTCGATGCCGTACGGATCACCGCCCGCCCCCGCGCCCGCCCCCGTGCCCGCCCAGGCCTCGATCCCGGCCGCCCCGCGCCGCAGCAACCGCGCCCCACCGATCGGGTTGCCCCGCGCGGCGTGCGTCAACCCCACCGCGAGCTGCGCCAGCCCCCGCCACAGCGCCTCCTCCGCGCGCGGCCGGGACTTCCACGCGTCCTCGAACACCTCGTGCGCGTGGAAGGGCATCCCGGCGTCCAACAACCGCTGGGCCTCCTCCACCGTCGCCGCCGGCGAGCGCACCACCCCCTCGGGCTGCCGCTCCACCCCCGCAGCCCCGTACGGCAACGGCCGCCCCAACCCGTCCCGCGGCCGCGCGCTGCGCGCCCGCCCCTCACCATCGCGATCCCGTCCGTCCACGCGCCCATCCTCGCCTGCGGGGATCACCCGTGCACGCGCACCCCTCGACGTGGGGTAATGTTCTGCATGTGCCCGGCGCGAGGGGGAAACCCCAGGTGGCAGGCACATCGGGACGTGGCGCAGCTTGGTAGCGCACTTGACTGGGGGTCAAGGGGTCGCAGGTTCAAATCCTGTCGTCCCGACTGTGCTTCACGCACGTCGGAGGCCGTTCTCTCATCCGTGAGAGGGCGGCCTTTTCCGTGTCCGGAAACGGTGCGGTCGGGGCCGTCCGCGGTCGTGTCCATCCCGGCGGGCGCGTACGGCGGTTGTCGCCGTCTCCGGGCCCGCCGGGCGGTGTGTCAGTGGGCGTTCGGGCGGCTGTAGGGCGTCAGGAGCTGGTCGACCGGGGCGTGGTCGTCGGTGAGCGGGCGGCCGTCGCCGATCCAGGCGGTGAGGGTGTCGCCGGTGGCGATCCGCCAGCCGGAGCCGCGGGCGTCCAGCTCCCGCTGGGTCGCGGCGGGGTCGAGCGGGCGGTCGGAGGCGAGCAGCACCAGGTTGCCGCCCCGCGGGCGGGAGCTCGGGTCGAGGCCGATGTCAACGGGCGCGCCGACGAGGGCGACGTGCTCGAACGTCTCGGCGAGGGTGGCCGCTTCGGCGCGGGCGAAGGCCAGCTCGCCGTGGTCGATGAGGTTGGCGACGTACAGGCCGTCGTCGGAGAGCACCCGCCGCACGTCGGCCATCGCCTCCGCCGTGGTGAGGTGCCAGGGCACGCTGACGCCACCGAAGGCGTCGCCGACGACGAGGTCGAGGCCGGCGGTGTCCAGGCGTCGCAGGCCGAGCCGGCCGTCCTCCACGCGGACGTCGATGCCGGCCCCGGGCTTCAGCCCCAGTCGGTCGCGGTCGATGCGCACGACCCCGCTGTCGATCTCGGACACCACGCTGCGCGTCCCGGGGCGCGTCGCCGCGAGGTAACGGGGGTAGGTGAGCCCGCCGCCGCCCAGGTGGTGGGCGGCCAGCGCCCTGTCCTTGGGGAAGGCGGCGTCGACCACCGCGGCGATGGCCCGTACGTAGGCGAATTCGAGGGTGGTGGGGTCCTCGACGTCGACGTAGGAGTGTCGGACGCCGTCCAGGAGGAGCGTGCGGCCGCCGTCGCGGTCGGGATCGGCGACGACGCGCGCGCAGTGGTAGCGGGTCTCGGTGTCGCAGGCACCGGGCGCGACCGTGGAGGCCAGCGCGCCGGCGACCACGACGAGGGCGAGGGCGGAGGCGCCCTTCCACCCGGCCTTCCCTCCGCGCGTGCGCCACGCGACCAGCGCCGAGCCGATCACCAGCAGGCTCCCCAGGCCGATGAGGATGCCGCTCACCGGCAGCCGCGAGATGAGGACGAAGCCGGTCAGGACCGTGCCGACGATGGCGCCGACGGTGCCGACGCCGGACAGCCGGCCGACCACCGTCCCGGTCTCGGCCAGGCTGGTCAGGCGCAGCTTGGTGACGAACGGCGTCACCGCCGAGAGCAACGCGCCCGGCACGAGGATGGTCAGGGACGCGATCAGGAAGAGCAGCGCCGGCGCCCACTCCGCGGTGGTCCGCAGTACGGCCGGGGTGAGCGCCACGACCGCCCCCGACAGCCCGAGCGCGGGCCCGATGAGCCGGCGCGGGTCGACCTGGTCGGCGATCCGTCCGCCCATCCACGAGCCGGCGGCGATCGCGGTGAGGGCGATGCCGATGATCATGGTGCTGGTTTCGAGGGTCAGGCCGAGGTACGGGGCGAGGAGTCGCAGGGCGACGATCTCCACCACCAGCACCGCGGCCGACGATCCGAACACGAGCGCCGCGGCGGTACGGGGCCCCAGGCCGCGGCCCGGGGGCGTGCCCTCGGCGACGGGGGAGGAGGACGATGTGGTCACGCGCGCCATCCTCGCACGCACCCAGGCGACGCCCCCCAAACCCGGAGGCCTGCGTGACGACCGAACGTCTTGACGCCTCGGCACGTCATCGCGCTGAGGCGTCAGCGGTCATCCGCACCTCCACACGTGGACACCACTACAGCCCGGTGTCGCCTTGGCCGGATCCGGTTGGCGATGGGTATGTGAGCAGAGTCAAAGCGTGCGATTGAGGGGTGCTGTCGGCCGTCGTCGGGGAGGTAATACTCTGGGCGCGGCGCCCCCACCACTGCAGAATCCGATCTTCGAGGAAGACTTCATGGCCGAGCACGACGAACCGGTGACGTTGACCTTGGCCGGAATCGCACGGCTCGCGGGTGTGGGGCGGGCCGCGGTCAGCAACTGGCGGCGCAGACAGGACGACTTCCCGCCCGCCGTGGGGGGGACCGACGCGAGCCCACAGTTCTCCTTGGACGACGTGGAGGCGTGGCTCATCCGCAAGGGCAAGGTCGACGAGTCATCCGCCGGCTGGGAGCGTCTCTGGCCCAGGATCGAGGACCTCGGGGACAAGGACCGCATGGGCTTGGTCGTGGCAGCGGTCGGTGAGCACCTCGCCGGAGTGGAAGGCCCCGAGGCGGTGGACCTCGCCGGTCTGACGGAGGGGGAACGCGCGCTGGTGCAGGAGGCGTTGCGCCTGGCCTCCCGGGACGACTCGTCCGCCGGCTTCGGAGAGCTGCTGGAGCGCTGGCTCTCCACCCACGTGAGGCAGCTCGTCGTCACTCCGCCGAGCCTCGCCGACACCATGGCGGCGATCGCCGCAGAGTTGCGTGAGGGTGCCGAGACGAGGCATGTGGTGGATCCGGCGTGCGGGTCGGGCGGCCTGCTCTCGGCTGCCGCGCGCCGTTGGGGTTCCCGGTCGGGGCTGCTGCTCACCGGCGTCGAGACCGATCCCGTTCTCGGCGCCCTCGCGCGGGCTCGCCTCGCCCTGGAACTGCGTCGGCCGGGCAGCGAGGTCGTACCGGCGGACACCCTCAGATGTCCTCCCCGCCTGAGGACGCCTGCTGACGTCGTGCTCTGCAACCCGCCGTCGAACGAGCGGGAGTGGGGACACAGCGAGCTCGCCACCGATCAGCGGTGGCAGTACGGGCAGCCGCCACGCACCGAACCCGAACTGGCTTGGGTCCAGCACATCCTCTCCGTGCTCGGCGAAGGAGGCGTGGCCGTCGTGTTGCTGCCGCCGGCGGTCGCTTCACGCCGCGCGGGACGTCGCATCCGGGCCGCGCTGCTGAGGGCCGGTGCCGTGCGGGGCGTCGTCGCACTCCCCGCCGGAGCGGCCTCGCCCTACGGCGTGGGCCTGCACCTTTGGCTCTTGTCGGCTCCCCGGGCCCGGGCCGGGGACCTGCCGGTCGTCTTCGTGGACGCGGCGGATTGCCGCACCACGTCGACTGGTGGTCGGGCGGCGGTGATCGACTGGGAGGTTGTCCGGGAGCGGTGTGCGGCCGTGCTCGCCGGGATCGACGGCGAGCGGACAGCCCGGGTCCCGGTGGTCGATCTGCTCGGCGACGAGACCGACCTGACACCGGCCCGGCAGGTCCGTACCGAGCCCGTGGTCTCGGCCGTCGACCTGCGGCGCATGTGGACGCGGTTCGACGGGGCGACGTTGCGGTTGGGGGACGCGGGAGCCGCGCTGCGGCCGCTCACGGGGAACGGGATGACACAGGAACCGCCGTCGGTGACCGTGGCGGAGCTGGAACGCAGCAAGGCGGTGGTGATCACCCCCGGTGTCGCTCCACCGGCGGACGAAGTGCAGCGAGGACGTCCCCCGGCGGACAACGCCGTGGAACTTCTCTGCGCCCCCCACCCCGCCGCGGACGGCGTGAAGGATCAGGAGTGGCTGGACGCCGACACCGCTCACCGGCTGGAGGGCGAGTCCAGAGCCGTACTCACCGCGTCCGGGGACGTGGTCGTCGTCGTCACCCCTTTCGGGTTCGACGCCTGGGTGGAAACGGACGCCCCCCGTGCCCTCGGTCCCCACCTGTACCGCCTGAGGGGCGTGCCGGACCTGCTGAACCCCTTCTTCCTCGCCGCCTGTCTTCGGGTGCCGGCGAACGCACGGCAGGCGGGTACCCACGCCTCGGTTTCCTCGCGCGTCGACGTACGGCGGCTCAGGGTGCTGCGGCTGCCGCTCGAGGAGCAGCGAGTGCTCGGCGATGTCCATCGTCAACTGGACTCCTTCGAGAAGGGCATCGCCGAGCTGAGCGCGGTGGGCAGGCAGTTGAGCGGGGCGCTCGCCGGGCTGCTGGCCCGTGGGGGCTTGAGTCTGTCCTGAGCCATTCCGGCGTGGACGCGAGCGGAGCCCCGGCCGGAGTCTCAGTGTCCACCGAGCGCGCGCGCCCAGCGGGTGACCGTGTCCGCGTCCGCGTGCCCCGTCTCGACGAGGTCCGTGCCGAGCTCCAGGCAGCGCTCGACCAAGTCCATGGGGGCGGCACGACCCATCACCACGACGGCTCGGCACACTTCCACCCAGGTGGCGAGCACCGTGTGCCCCGAGCCGTCCTCGGAGATCCGGCATTCCGCAGCCCCGAGGCGCGCGGCCAAGGCGGTCGAGAACAGATGGGACTCCGCGGTGACGGCCGAGGTGAGTCGTTCGACCGCCCGGTAGCGAGAGCCGGCCGTCATCGTGTCACCGACGATGCGGGCGCCGTCCGCGCAGGTCAACACAGCCGCCAGAACCTCGTGGTCGTCCTCGTTCCACTTGCGTGCGGCCTGGGCGAGGAGGGTCGCGAGATGGCGGGTGCGCTCCCCGGGGTCGCCCCTGCGCACCTCCTCCGCAGCCGCGATTCGGGTCGTCCGCAGTTCGGTACGGGTCAGTGGTCCCGGTGCCCGCCTCCGCACGGTCGGCCGGGCCGAAGCGCGGAACGACGCCACGGCGGGAAGCGAGGCGGCGGCGATTCCACCTCCTTCCCGGAAGGGCAGGGTGGGGTCGGGCGACAGGAGCGGGGCCGGCGGCAGGTCCCCGACGCGGGGCAGACCGGGGGCGACGACCTCCGCCACCTCCTGCGCGTCCGGCCGCTCCGCCGGGTCCTTGGCGAGCATCCGGGCGACGAGAGCGTCCACCTCCGGGGGGACGCCTTCGGGCACGAGATCGGACAGTCGGGGGGCGGTCTCTTCGCAGTGCTGCCGTTCCAGGGGGTACTCGGCACCGTTGCTCTCGAACACCAGCCGACCGGTGACCAGTTGGAAGAACGTGCACGCCGCTCCGTAGATGTCGGCCGCAGGGCCGGGGTTCCGCTCGCCCTGGATGATCTCGGGTGCCTTGTAGCCGGAACTTCCGGGCGTACGGCCGCCGTCGGTGTGCCGGGTCACGCCCGGGGTGAGAGGAAGGGCGATACCGAAGTCGACCAGGAAGATCTCGCCGTTCTCCGCGAGCCGGATGTTCAGCGGTTTCACGTCGCGGTGCACGACATCGCACGCGTGCACCCTGCCGAGAATCCGCACGAGTTGGTGCAGTACGGAGACAGCGGCCGTGAACGAGGGACGGTTGGTCCTCAGGAACCGGTTGAGGTCCACGCCTTCGATGAACTCGGTGACGAGATAGGGGCGGGGGCCGGTCGTCCTCTGGTCGATGTGTGCGGGCACGCCCTGGCCGCCCAGGCGCAGATGCATGTCGCACTCCCGGCAGAAACGCCGGAGGTCCCCGGGGGTGTGCTTCCGCCGGATCGACACGCCCGCCTCGTTCAGCCCGCTCGGCGCGAGGAACTTCACCGCCACCACGGCAGAGTTCTGCAGATCCACGGCGCGGTAGACCACGCCCATCCCGCCGCCGCTGGGCGCTCCGGAGATCTCGAACCTGTCGTCCAGCAGCCATGGCGATTCGCCCGCCGGTACGTCCTTCGACCGCACGTTTCCTCCTCGGTGCCTGTGCGGTGGCGCACGCGTGCGGTGCGCCTGTTCGGAGCCAAGAGTATAGGTGTGTGGCGATCGACTTCATGAAAAGTGCACTTGACTGTGTTCACAGCATGCAAGACTCTTCTCGTGTCCGACAGTACGGAGTTCGAGGAGTCCGCTGTGCCGATCTGGCAGAAACCGCCCGGCGTGAACGGGGACAGTGCGTTGGTCCGGGTCGGGCTTCCCGTCCTCCGGCAGGAGGACGGGGCGTGTCCCCTCAAGTGGGCGCTGAAGGCACGCCCGAGGGTTCAGTCCGCCACCGACGGGTGGCGTACGTCGCCCGTGGTGGAGTTCTCGTTCGCCGCGTGGGAAGTCCTGGTGGATGCGGTGGAGTTCCCCGACAGGCCGCAGGGCGCCCGAGGCGGTGCGACCGTCACCCCCGCCCACCTCGCCTGGGGGCGGGAAGCCGCGGCCGGTTTCCTGGTCGCCCGTGAACGATTCCTCCGGGACGGGGAATCCGAAGGACTGCCCCGTACGGTCCCCGTCGAGGACCGCTGGGTGGCTGCCAAACCGGGCGACGTGCCGGGGGTCAGGAAGTACGAACTCGAAGTGTGGGGAAGGCAGTACGCCACCCCCGACGGCTCCGTGCGGGAACTCTGGCTCCCGCAGCTCGGCGCCCTGACGCCGACCCGCCCGCTGTCCGAGCTCGCCGCGGCGGCGGGCGCGCTGGCCCACGGGGTCCCGTCCGACACGGGGCGATACAAGGCCGAACGGACCGCGCTGCACCCGGGTGGGCCCGCTCCGGACCGGGTGCGGATCGTCGGCGTCGGACTCGGTGACGGCCGGATCTCCGTCCTGCGCGCCGAGGAGGACGGGGTCGCCGCGGACTGGACGAGCCGGGAAGCGCGGGACATGTTCGACCGCCATGCCGCCCCTCGGGTCGCACCGGCGACCTCGGGTACCGCACGCCGCCCGGGGCAGGACTGTGTGGACTGCAAAGCCCTGTCCTCCTGCCCCTCGGTGAAGCGCGTTCCCGGCCTGCTCGGCGTCCCCGAACGCTCACCGGGCCGCAAGCGTCGTACGGTCTCCATCTCGGACCTGCGGGCCTACCGGGACTGCCCGTCCCGCTACCACCTGACCAGGGTGTTGAGGCTGCGCGAGCTCAAGGCGGAGAGCGAGGCCATCCGGCGTGGCAGGGCGGTGGACGCCTGGCTCAACACCCGCCATGCGGACCCTCGACGGGTGCCGTGCCGGCACATCTCGCTGCCCCGTTCCCTTCCGGGGCTGGCCGCCGGGGAACTCGCTCCCGCGCTCGCCATGCTCGAACGGCACCGCGCCCGGTGCCCCTTCGACAGGATCGGGGCTCAGGACCTCTGTCTGCCGCAGCACCGCGTCACCGTGTACGACCCGGAGGCCGATGTCGTGGTCCTGGCCGATTGTGACCTCGTCTACACGGAAAGGGGCGCAGTGGTGGTCCGCGAGACCAAGACCGGTGCCCGTCGGTACGGAGCCAACGTCGAACTGATGGAGTACCACCCCCAACTCGCCCTGGCAGTGCTGTTCGTGGCGTCCGGCGTGCTGACCGGCGATCCGCGGCGCTCGCGCGTCGAGCTGGAGACGCTCCGCGTGGACGGCTCTGCCGAGGAGGAGCTGGACCCGTTCGACCCGGCCACGGTGGAGCAGGCCCGCGGTGTCGTACGAGGGCTCGCGGCCTCCTGGGCGGCTGCCGTCGAGTACCCCGAGGTGCCGCGCACCGGGTACGACTGCGGGCAGTGCGAGGCGCGCAGGTGGTGCGCCACCGGACGTGCGCGCCGGACCGAGGGGGCGGCACGGTGAGCGGTGCGACCCCCCCGGCCGTGAGGGCGGCCGGGATCGATTCCTGGTCGGCGCATCAGGGGGTGCCGTTGCTGCGGACCCTGGCCCAGGCCCTGTGCGTGCTGGAACGCGCGTCCGGATTGGACCGATTCACTCTGCCCTATCCCGCGGTCGCGCAACACGCCCTCGACCGCACGGCCGTCGCCTGCCTGCTGGCCGGTGAGCGTCCCCCGGCCTCCCTCGGGGAGCTGGTGGCGCGTTGCCAGGAGATCGCACTGGAGGACTGGCCCCTGCGCCTGCCGGAGGGGACGGTCGGCCCCGGTGACCTCCTCCTCGATCCGCGCTCCGGAAGGCCCACGGAGCTGTGCCACGAGTGGGCCGAACGCGGAGCCGATCCGGCCCTCGTCCACCGGGACCGGCAGATCGTGCACGCCGCGCTGACCCTTTGTCGCGGGCACGGCGAGGAGGACGCCTACAGCTCCTTCCGAGGGCTGCTGGTACGGCGTCCCGTCCTCACGGCGGACGAGATGTGGGAGGTGCTCGGAGACATGCTCCTCGAACCCGTCCACGAGCTGATCCGCCTCATCTACCAGCCCGTTCCCCAGTCCTACCTGAGGGACGGGGCGTACGCCGAGTGCGGGCGCTGCCTGACACTGCTGAGTCCGCTCGGCGGCACCGAATGGTGGTGTGAACGCGACCGCTGCCGCAAGACCGGGCGGCCGCCGGTCGGACGGACGCTGGACGCAGAGGAGGCCGGCACCGTCCTCCAACTGGAGCGAGCCCTGAGACAGTTCGTCACCGGCCCCGGCCGGGCGGAAGCCGACCTGGAGAAGGAACTTCGGGACTTGGGCCTGGAAGTGGTGATGTGGCCGGGCTTCGATGCCTACGACCTCCTCGTCACCTTCCCCGACGGTCTGCGCTGGGCCGTCGACGTCAAGGACTGGGCCAGCCCCTACTTCCTGGGCAGGGCGGCGGCGCCGGTCCCGCCGACACCGCCCTACGACGAAGCCTTCTGGGTCGTGCCCCGGCACCGCGTCGACGCGCGCCCCGACTATCCGGAGGTGTTCGCGAAGGCCTGCGCCGATACGCCGAACGCTCCCGACCTGCTCACCGACGTGGACCTCACCCGACGTGCGGCCCGCAGGCTGCGCGCACTGCGTTCCCGTACGACCCCGAAGGAGAACGGCCGTGCGTGACCAGAGCGGATGGCACCACCCGGTGAGCAAACTGGTCAAGCCGGCCCTCCTGGCACAGCCCGGAGTTCCCAAGGGCTTCACCGCCGGCCACTTGTGCCAGGTCGAACTGGGCCTGCGACTACTGGAACGGCTCGATGCGAGCCGGCCGGCGGACGGCGCCTACACCCTGTTCGGCGGATACCCCTTCGCCCGTGCCTCGGGACTCGCGGACGGACCCGGCGCGAGCGTCATGCTCACCGCCGCCCGCCACCTGCTGTGGCCCCTGCGTCGCGGCCACGCGTGGCGCCAGGCGACCGAGGCCTACCGTCTGCTTCCCGCACACCTGCGGGCCTATGAGATCCCCCCGGCCGGTGAAGGGGCCCCGCCACGCCCTCTGCTCCCGGTCGTCGCACCGGGCCGCGTCGACGTCTACGACCGCGCGTTGCGCGGCCTGCCGGACTTCGTACGCCGACCCCTGCCACTGGCCCCGGCCGGCCGCAGCACGTTCAGGGAGCTGCGTCGGGCGTCCTCGGCCACGATCCCGGCGGAACTCACCTTCGACCGACCGCGCGGGCACGACCTGGCCGCCGACCGGGCGGGTCAATCCGCCGCCCTCACCGTCACCCGCGCCGAACTGGATGCCACGGCCTCCTGGATGGACGGAGTCGAAAGCGCGGAGAACGTCGAGCGTCCGGGAGACTGGCGGCGCCGCCTCGCCGAGTTGAGGCTCGCCCCCCGTGACTCCGACGGTCGGGGTTTCACGGACGGCGATGCGATCCGGGTGGACGGCCTGTTCCACCTCGTGGGGATGGTGGGCGCCGGCAAGAGCACTCTCATGACGCTGCTCGCCGTCTGGGCGGCCAGGCTTCCCGTGCCCCTGCGTACCACCCTCGTGGTCGGGGACGTCGCAGAGCAGCTCAGGCTGTGCGCCCTCTTCGCCGCCCTCGGCCTGGAGGCCGTGCCCCTCCTGGGAACGAGCACCCGGGAGACCCACGTGCAAAGGCTGCACCGGCGTCTTGCCTCCCGGGGACTCGACAACCTGCTGGATCACGACGACCGCGGCTTCGACGAGCTGAGCACGGTGTGCGTGATCAGCGGACTGCGCGGGACCGACCACGCGGAGCCGTTGCGGTACGCGGACGCACCGTGCACCGGGCTCGTCCCCGAGCGGCAGCCGCAGGAGGACGACGTCCACCTGCCGGCCGATCCCCTGGCGGCGCTACGAGCCGACCCCGCCTCCCCCTCCGCTCCGGAGGATCGCCGTCCGAGGGGGAAGGGGGAGGACGACGCGCAGGGGCTCCAACACGGCTGCCCCGTCTGGGCCGAGTGCCCCAGGCACGCCACCGCCCGAGCACAGGTGGACGCCCCGATCTGGGTCGCGAACCCGGCGAGCCTCGTGCAGAGCCCCGTACCCGCCCACCTCAACGACGAACGCCTGCGCCAGCTCGAACTGGCCTGTCTGCGCAGCGACATCATCGTGGTCGACGAGGCCGACAGCGTGCAGATGCGCCTCGACCAGCTCTTCGCCCCGACCGCGACCCTCGTCCAGCCGGGACTGGAGTCCTCCTGGCTCGACCGGCTGAACACCCACAAGATCGAGGAGCTCTGTCGCAACGCACGTCTGCCCCTGACCGATCGCCAGGTCCATCTGTGGAACAAGGCATTGGGAAGCGTCTCCGCCGCGGTCGACCCGCTCTGCCGCCAGTTGATCGAGGAGGAGGACCTCCAGGAGTGGATCGACCTGGAGTACTTCAGCCCCTGGACCCTCCAACAAAAGCTGCTCGACGAATGGTTCCGTACGGATCACGCGACCGAGGACCCCGGCGCCCCCGGCGTCGCGCTCGCGGAAGAGGACGAGACGCACCTGTACGAGGGCTATGACGACGTGGGCACCGAGCCCGATCCCGAGGCCGGTGAACCCCTCGCCCCGGATCCACGCAGAGCCGCCGTCGCCTCCGTCCTCGACGCCTTCCGCGACGATCCCTTCGGCGACCGGGACGCGGATCCTTCGGCTCCCCTGGTCGGGCGGCTCGTCAAGGTCGTCCAGGACCTGCTGCACAGCCAGTCGCTCTCCCGAGTCAACGATCGGCTGCGCGAGGCAGCGGAGGAGCTGGTGTCCGACACCCCCTGCCGGAACCGTGTTCCCGGCGGCGGCGTCGGCGAACAGTGGTGGGACACCACCTGCCGCCGGCTCGGCTTCACCCTCCTGCTGAGCGCGCTCCACCAACGGCTGGACCGGCTGACGTTCCTGTGGCCCCAGGTCGAGGCGGCACTCCGGCTGGACGCCGAAGGCAAGGAACTGGCCCGCCGAATTCCGCTCGACTACGCGCCGATCGTTCCCGAGTCCCCCATGGGCAATGTGCTCGGCTTCCAGTACCTTCCCGACGACCAGGACCGCGATGAGATCGGCCGCACCGGGGGCACCCTGCGGTTCTTCCGTTGCACCGGCGTGGGCCGCGAGCTCCTGCTGCGCCTGCACGAACTGGGCTCCGACCCCGCGACCGGCCGCGGTGGGCCCCACGTCATCCTGATGTCCGGTACCAGCTGGGCCGGGGAGTCCACCCGCTCCCATGTCCTCGCACCGGTCGCCGCCGTGCTGAAGCCCTCGAAGGAATCCCTGGAGGCGGTGGCCCGAACCCGGTTCGTCACGCACTTCCTGTACGACGACAAGGGCAGGCCGGTGAGCCTGTCGGGTACCCGCCCCAAGAGCCGGCTCGCCCAGGCAAGGGCGATGGCGTCCAGGTTGGGACGCCCCGGGCTGTCGGGATCGGCCGGCCCGCTGGACCAGGAGCTCGCGAAGGTCGCCGACGACGACCGGCGCCGAGCCCTGCTGTTGGTCGGCAGCTACCGCGAGGCCTACGCCGTGGCGGACACCCTCGACGGCGAGGAGCGGTGGCACGGCAGGGTCAAGGCGCTCGTGCCCGACGACGCCGACCTCGGCGAGGTCCTGCAGGGCACCGGCCTCGCCGGAGACGGGGGACGGGATGCGGCAGCCGCCGCCCTGCGGAGAGGGGAACTGGCCCGGTTCGCCGACGACCCGACAGCGGAAGTACTGGTCGCGCCGCTCCTCGCCGTCGAACGGGGCCACAACATCCTCAACAGTCACGCGAAGGCGGCCTTCGGCACCGCGCTCTTCATGGTGCGCCCGCACCCCCGCCCCGACGACCTGTTGTTGTCGATCTTCGCGGTCAACGACTGGATCACCCGCTTCGTACGTGACGTCCCCCGCGACGACCGGCGCACCGGACCGGCCACTTTCGGTGAGCTCGTCACGCAGGCGGCCTCCCTCGAAGCGGCCGGACAGGCACTGCGGCACGAGGGCCGACAGGAATGGCGCCGCCTCCTGTCCCGCCGCTACGTCTACTCGCACCTCGCGGACTGGGAGAAGCGAGCCTTCGCCTGGGACCAGCTCGTCACCATGTGGCAGGTCATCGGCCGTCTGGTGCGCGGCGGCGTTCCCGCCCGAGTGGTGTTCGTCGACGCGGCCTTCGCGCCGGCCCTCGCCAAGGCGCTCTCTCCCCGTGCCGCCATGGCCGCCCCGCCCCCGGCCGACGGCCTGTTGCGAGCCCTCGGCGTGATCCTCAACCCGTACTTCACCGGTTCCACAGCCGTCGACCCCGCCGAAGCGCAGCTCGCCCGGCTCCTCTACCAGCCGTTCCACAACGCCTTGAGCACCCTCGAAAACCACGGCCGGCCGACGTCCGTCTGACCCGGACCCGCACTTCCGACTCCGAAGGAGCCGACCATGCCCGTCAACTACCGCCACATCGGCACCGCCACCTGGCTGCCCGCCGACGCCGATGCCTTTCGCAGCGCAGGCTACCGGGCGTTGCCCTTCCCCGAGGAGTGGCGCGACGCCGTCCTGAGCCTCTGCAACGCGGGCCGCGCCCCCGGGGACACCGCCTGGCGGACCGCTCCCACCTACCGCCTCGAACAGGTCCTGCAGACCTACGCCCCCGACGTGCTGGTCATGCCCCGCCCGTTCCACCGGCGGGAAGACGCGGAGCCCGCCCGCTGGCTGTACGTCGCCGAGGACGTCCCCGACCCGCTGCCGCCCCGGATCCTCGGCACGCTCGTCGACCGGTGGCTCGGCGACATCCGACCCGACCTCGCCACGGACCCGGAATACCGGGCGTTGCTGAAGGACGTCCGCGCGGAACTGCGGGCACACCCGCCGCAATGGGAGCACGTCACCCGAGAGCTGCTGCCCCGCAAGCAGACCCCGGGTGGCACGGCCGCCGTCGACTCCGACCAGTTCACGCTCACCCCGGACTGGCTCGCCCGCCGGATCCTGGACCTCGGCCCCTACCCGTACGAGGGCGGGAGCCTGCACTTCCGGGCGATGCCCCGTGGTCGCCGCGACAAGGGCGCCGAACTGGTCTCGCAGCCCCTCCCGTACGAGCCCGAGCCCGGAAAGGGCACGGGTTGGTTCTCCGTCGTTCTCAACATCTCCCTGCAGACCGTGCCGTTCGACCCGCTTCCCCGTGTCCATCTGCACTGGACGGTCCGCCGCTGGGCCACGCGCCGCTCCGCCGTCGAGGGCGGGGGGCAGCGGTTGAGACTGCCGTGGGGTTCGGCCACCACGGTCCTGCTCCGACCGAAGGTGCCCGTGTTGCCCGGAGTGCCCCTGAGTGAACGGTACGCCGTGGCCCGCCTCAAGCGCGTACGTGACCGCGAGAGCGGTACCTTCCGTGACACCTGGGTGAACGGCGGCCCGGCCCAGCTCCTCGCCGGCCTCGCCATCGGCGAGGTCTTCCCCGACGCGGACGCCCTCCTGGCCGAACCCGAGCAGTGGCTCACCCGGGGCATGCGGGCGGCGATCGTCCACCGCCCCGCCATGGGCCGTCACGAGGTCGCCACGGGCTTCATGGCGCACCAGTCCTCACAGCTGACCGGCTGGGCGGAGGCCGCTCTGCCCGAAGAGCTGCGGGCGGCCCGTCCGATGGAGAACTCCCGACTGGGCGGCCCGAGGCCCGTCAACGCGCCACCGGCCACCGTGAAACACGACCTCAAGGAGGACGAGGAAGCGCGCCGCTGCCAGGAGCGTCGGCGCGCGGCAGCCCACGCGCTGTCCGCCTACGCACCGTCCGACTCGTCCGGACGACCGGTCCTGGAGGCGAGACTCCTGTGGCAGACCGCCGACATGCGTGACGCCATGCTCGACGCCCTTCGGCGGCGTCTGGGCCTGGAGGCGGACGGCTCCCACGAGGGCGGATCCGACGAGTCCGCGTACGAGGCAGCCGTCCCGGGCAACCCCTTCGTCCACGAGTGGCACAGCCCTGAACTCACCGTGCGCGTCCGCTGCCTGCGCCCGGTCGTGCGCACGAACGAACGGACCGGTATCGCCCTGACCGCCGGCCTCGACCTCCCCGGCGCGGGAGGCAAAGCCCGCCCCGACGAGGTCACGGCGGCCGTCCACGCGCGACGCACGGCGACCGCCCACTGGCTCACCGCCGACCGCACCGGCGACGCCCCCGGCCTCGCACTCGTCGAACTTGCCCGCGCCGACGACTTCGCTCGCGGCGCGGACCCCAAGTTCGCCCTGCGCCTGGGCTGTGCGGACGCCGGCTTCGTGACCCAGTTCATGGCCACCCCGCAGAAGGTCAAGGGATACAACTCCATCGGCAACATGGCCCATCGCGCCCAGATGGCCTGGGACGACGGACTGCGGCAGCTGGGTGCCAGGGTCCACCCCGAGCACGCCCTGGGTTCAGGGCTTCCCGAAGACCTCCGGTACGCGGCCGTGTGGATGGTCCGCAAGAACCGCACCTCTCGCAACCGCTGGCCTGCGCACGTGCCCGTGGCCGTCCTCGTCACCCCCGAAGGCCGGGGCAGCGGCCTCGCCCGGGTCGAAGGATGGGACCCGTGGGCGGACGGCGGAGCCGGCGCCTGGGTGCCGTACCCGCAGATGTTGATCCGGCTCACCCACCTTGCCGAGGTGGCCCCCCTGGTGCCCGCACCGCGCACGGAAGACGAGGGCACGACCCCGGCCCCGCGCGGGAGCTGGAACAAGGATCGGGAGCAGCAGCGGCGCGATGCCGAGGAGTGGCTGCAGACGATCCGCAGGACCCTGCACAGCGCTCCGACGATGCTGCTCGCCGACGCCCTCAATGCCCGTTCGCACTGGACCTGGCTGCAGGACGGTCGGACCGAACCCGACCGCATCCGGGACGGCCGGGCTCCGGCCCGGCGGCTCCACCCCGATCTGCGGCTGGTGCGCGTACGCACGGCCGCCGGACGGGAGACGGCCCAGTGGTGGGGCATCAACCCCGGCGACGGGCCGAACGGCATCGGGACCCACCTCTGGGTCCCCCAGGATTCCCCGTCGGGCCGTGTCTTCTACAGCACCACCCCGAAGCCGGTGCAGTTCCGCGATTCGGCAGTCCAGGCCGACAAGCTCGCCCCGCGCCCCATCACCCAGGGCAAGCGAAAGGGCGAACCCACCGTCGACACCGGAATCCCCGCCTGGATGCCAGGGCTCGTCGAGCTCGCCGTTCTGGGCTGCCACACCGACGACGGCGACGACCCCGAGGCTCTCGCGATGGCCGCCCACCTGCTGCGTCAGCCCCCGGACTACCCGCAGGCACTCGCCCATCCGCTGCCGCTGCACCTCGCCGGCCTCGCGCAGGAGTACGTCCTGCCGACGCGCACCGAGAACACCACACAGGAGGCGGACGAGTCCCGCGCCCCGGGGGACCCGCTCGACGACCCGGCCTCCGAAGCCGACCCGGCAGCGCACGCGGCCGCGGGCCTCGACACGGCCGTGCAGTTCGACGAACCGGAGGAGTATGAGGAGGAGGGACAGCTCGCCCTCTTCCTGACCTGACGACCGTGCCGCGGGCGGTCAGTCCAGGCGGTACGTCATCAGGGCGCCCGCCGGGATCGTGGACAGGCGGCCCGTGGGGATCTGGAGGATCGTCGTGTACGGGAGCGGGGTGCCGTCGCGGGTGGGGTTCAGGGCGGCGCAGCCCGAGGTGCAGGTTCCCGGGTTGCGGACGTGCAGGAGGCGGCTGTCGGAGCCCACGAAGGCGTAGTCGAGGCTGCCGCCGCTGCCGTTGACCCGGAACGTCGAGGTGGACGGCAGCCGCATGTGGTAGCCGACACCCTCGGCGCCGCGTTCGCGGATCTGGGTGCGCCCCACCCCGGTGAACTCGACCTCGTTCTTCGGGGTTTCCACCCACACCACCCGAAACAGCGGGGCGCCGTTCGCGTACAGGGTGGCGGTCGGGTACGCCGACAGGTCGGTCGGGGCCTTCGTGCGCGTCGGCGACGGGCCGCGGGTCGGCGTGCGGGTGGGTGTCCGGCCGGTCGTCGCGGTGCGCGTCCTCGTCGGGGTCGGCGAGGAGGTCCGTGACGCGGAATCGGAGTCGGAGGGCGAGGGTGAGGGGGTGTCCGACGGTGTCTTCGTCGGGTCCGGGGTGCGGCCCCCTGCGTTGTTGCCGTGGTTGTTGCCGCACTCCGCGGTGTCGCCGCAGTTGACGTTGGTGCCGCCCTGCTGGTGGTACTCGTTCGAGGTGCAACCGGCGGTCAGCAGCGCGGCGGCGACCACCCCCGCGCACAGGAGCCGCGACAACCTAGCGGAGCCCGTTCCCGCAGTCGGCGTCGTCGCCACAGACAACGTTGATCTCCCCCCGTTGGTCGATGGACGGTCCGTCGGACTTCCCGTTCGAACCGGAGCAGGACGTCACGATGACCGCGGCCACGACCGTGGCCACGGCCGCGATGATCCCGCTGATGACCAGACCCTTGCCCTCGTCCATCGCCCGCCCCCTCGCGCGTGGCGTCTCCGCCGCTCCGCGTCCCCCTCGGCAGGATAGGGGTTCGGGCCCGGCGGGGGGAGGTTTCGGCCAACTCGTCGTGTGACCAATTGGCTTGATCCGCAAGGGAGTTCGGATGGCGTGCGGTTGGAGTGGCGGCGCCGCGGGCGGGCGCGTTTGCGGCGGGGGCTCCGGTGCCGCTATAGTCGATCTTGAGCCCGCCGCCCCGCGCAAGCGACGAAGCGGGCCACGCGTTGGTGGTCCAAGGAAAGGCACCCCACTTCCTGTGGGGGGATGCAGGTGCAAGGCCTGCCCAGCGCTCGATCAAAGGCCCCGGCCTCCGCGAGGAGGTCGGGGCCTTCTCGTCGTGCGCGCCGCCCGCCCGGGCGGCGGACGGCGCCGGCGGGTGCCGGGTGCGGACCGATCGGGGGAGCGGCGTGGTGGACGAGGCGCGGGCGCGGTGGATCATCACCGCCGAGAAGGTGAGCGAGTACGGCGGTGACGACGGCGGTCACCTGGAGATCGTCCGGGAGCTGGAGGGGACCCGCGAGGAGGTCGAGCGGGCCCTGGAGGAGGCCGCCCGGACCGTCCAGGTGGGCACGTTCTTCCAGGAGCGCCGCCGACAGGTCTACGGGCAGCTCGACGGCTCCTACCTGGTGCGGAGCACGGGGCGGATGGGGGTCCGGCGCAGCCGGGTCCTGCGCGCGGGCCGGCTGGTGTGGGACTCCGAGGGCCAGGGGAGCACCGGGGACGGGCGGTAGTCCGGTCGGGGGTGTCGGCGGGCGGCGCTAGGCTTCTCCAATGGCCCTTTCGGACGCGTCCCCCGAGATCGCCGATGCTCTGCGGGTGCTCCACCGCGTCTTCGGCTACGACTCCTTCCGCGGTGAGCAGCAGCAGATCATCGAGCAGGTCGTGGGCGGCGGTGACGCCCTCGTGCTCATGCCGACCGGCGGCGGCAAGTCGCTCTGCTACCAGATCCCCGCCCTGGTCAGAGCCGGTACCGGCGTGGTGATCTCGCCGCTGATCGCGCTGATGCAGGACCAGGTGGACGCGCTCACCGCGCTGGGGGTGCGGGCCGGGTTCCTCAATTCCACGCAGGACCCGTACGAGCGCCAGGCCGTGGAGCAGGCGTTCGTCGCGGGTGAGCTGGACCTGCTCTACCTGGCGCCCGAGCGGCTGCGCACGGAGGGCACCCAGCGGCTCCTGGACCGGGGCGAGGTCTCGCTCTTCGCGATCGACGAGGCGCACTGCGTCGCCCAGTGGGGCCACGACTTCCGGCCCGACTACCTCGCGCTGTCGATGCTGCACGAGCGCTGGCCGAAGGTGCCGCGGATCGCGCTGACCGCGACGGCCACCGAGGCCACGCACGCGGAGATCGCGGCGCGGCTGGGGCTGGAGGAGGCGCGGCACTTCGTCGCGAGCTTCGACCGGCCGAACATCCAGTACCGCATCGTCGCCAAGAACAACCCGCTCAAGCAGCTGCTCGACCTCATCCGCACCGAGCACGACGGGGACGCCGGCGTCGTCTACTGCCTCTCGCGGTCCTCGGTGGAGAAGACCGCCGCCTCCCTGGTGGAGCACGGCATCGACGCCGTGCCCTACCACGCGGGCATGGACGCCCGGACGCGCGCCGCGAACCAGGCGCGGTTCCTGCGCGAGGACGGGGTCGTGGTCGTCGCGACGATCGCCTTCGGCATGGGCATCGACAAGCCGGACGTCCGTTTCGTCGCCCACCTCGACCTGCCGAAGTCGGTCGAGGGCTACTACCAGGAGACCGGTCGCGCGGGCCGCGACGGCGAGCCGGCCACGGCCTGGCTGGCGTACGGGCTCCAGGACGTGGTGCAGCAGCGCAAGCTCATCGAGGGCTCCGAGGGGGACGAGGCGCACCGCCGCGGGCTGGCCGCGCACCTGGACGCCATGCTCGCGCTGTGCGAGACCGTCGAGTGCCGTCGGGTGCGGCTGCTGGCGTACTTCGGGCAGTCGGGCGAACGGTGCGGCAACTGCGACACGTGCCTGACGCCCACCGAGTCCTGGGACGCGACGGTGGCGGCGCAGAAGCTGCTGTCGACGGTGTGGCGGCTGGCGAAGGAGCGTCGCCAGAAGTTCGGCGCCGGCCAGATCATCGACATCCTCCAGGGCAAGAAGACGGCCAAGGTCATCCAGTTCGACCACGACGGGCTGTCGGTGTTCGGCGTCGGCGCGGACCTGGGCACCGCCGAGTGGCGCGGTGTCGTACGCCAACTGCTGGCGCTGCGGCTGCTGGCCGTGGAGGGCGACTACGGGACGCTCGTCCTGACGGACGGGAGCGGTGAGGTGCTCGCGGGGCGCCGCACCGTCACGATGCGCAAGGAGAAGACGCCGACCCCGTCCCGCAAGGAGTCCGGTTCCGGTTCCGGGTCCCGGTCGGGCAAGGGCGCGCGGGTGCCGGTCGACCTGCCGGCGGCGGCCGGGCCGGTCTTCGAGGCGCTGCGGGCCTGGCGGGCCGCGACGGCGCGCGAGCAGGGCGTACCGGCGTACGTGGTCTTCCACGACGCGACGCTGCGGGAGATCGCGACGGGACTGCCCGCGACGGTGGCGGAGTTGGGCACGATCGGCGGTGTCGGCGAGGCCAAGCTCGCCAAGTACGGGGAGGGCGTGCTCGCCGCCCTCGCCGAAGTCGCCGCCGGACCGGCGGCAGGCGGGGCGGGCGGGGCCGGCGGGGCCGGCGGGGCCGGCGGGCCGGGCGTACCGCCGCGGGCCGCCGCCGCGCAGGACCACCCGGAGCCGCCGTTCGAGGACGAGCCGCCCTTCGACCTGGACGAGATGGATCCCCCGTGGGAGGAGTGACCCCGCTCCCGACGGGCTGATTCCGCCGGGCCGTGGCCGCGCGGCTCCGCTTCCGGCCCGACGGTGTACACGCGGGCCCCGGGTCGTCTCATTCGGGGCCGGGGGCCGCCTCGTAGTGTTCGGAGCGCTGCCTCGCCGTGGTCGGTGAGTCGTCCCCCGCGCCGCCCGGCGGCGCGCAGGGCGAGAACAGCGGATCGTCCAGGACGACGATCCGGTAGCCGGGCCGCCGGGGCTTCGACGCGGGCGGCGTCCGTCTCGGCCCGGCCGCGGACCTGACGGAGCGGGCCCGCTGGGCCGCCGCGACCAGGGCGCCCACCAACGGCGCCTCGGAGCGCAGCCGGTTGAACCCGCGTACGGAGATGCCGGCCAGCCCCGCGGCCGCCGGCCACGCCGCGCCCTTGCGGATGGCGTTCAGGACGAGTTGGAGCGCGGCGGGCGTCGGCGCCGTGCGCGGGTCGAGGCCGTGGGCCTCGGCCAGGCCCTGGGCCGCCCGGACCGCCGCGGCGAAGCTGGCGTCCATGGCCAGCCACTCCCGCATCGTGCGTTCCGCGACGCCCGCGACGGCGGCGCACCCGGGGATGGTCAGTCCCTGGGCGGCTCCGCGTACCGCGTCGGCCATGCGGGCCACCGTCTCCTCCCGCTGGCTGGGAGGACGGTGCAGCGCCTCGCGCAGTGCCCGTTCCGTCTCTTCCTGGCACCCGAACCAGGCCACCACCTCGTCGGCCCAGTCCTCCTGCCGGGTGTGGTGTCGCTTTCCTTGCATCCGTGCCCCCACATTTAGGTAAGCCTAACCTAAATCATAGGGCCAACGGCTGTCACGCTGCGACGTCCTGTCCGACGTTGTCCCGAATGAGCCCCGGCTCAGGGCCGGGTGACGTCCACTCGCCCTCCCGGCTCGAACCGACGCAAAACCGATGGACGGCCGGAAGACGGGCGCATGACGGATGCACGACGAAGCGGGGCGAAACCCTCTCGTCCGACTCGAACTTCGGTCTCGGAGCGGTCAGTAGGCGGCAAGTCGCCCGCCCCCGGACCTGGTTGTGGCAGAGCGCTCTTGACGCCATGGGGCCGGCGCGTGTCAGAGTCGACAAAGTTGCTGTTCAGCGACGTTGCACGGGCCCGCACCACCCGCCGGCCACGGTTCTTCGCGAGCCGGCCGGCATCCGCTTCGCGGAGGTGGGCGGGCCCCGCACGGGGGGCGATGGAGGAAGGCTCGATGAAACATCTCGTCAGTTCCGCACGGCCGGTACGGCAGGACGCGGCGCCCACCGCCCGTCGACGCCCGGCGTGGCCGCGCAAACCCACGACCTAGCGGGGTGACGCCCGCGCGCGACGGGCCCGTGAACACGTCGGCGCCCCCACGGGGCGACCGGGCCGTCGCACCGGCCGTCGAAGGGCGCCGGAACGCGGTCGGGGGCGCGATCGGAGACGGGGTCGGTTCGAGGCCGGGGTCGGGGAACCGGGTCGACCGCCCCTGCGCGAGCCCCGCCGCACCGCCACACCACCCGCGCACTCCGCGCACCCGCCGACGTACCGACAGCCGGACGCAGGACGAAGCACCCGACCTCCCGGCCCGTCCGATCCATCGGCCGTCCGACCCGCGGCCTTGAAACAAGGAGCAGTCATGAGCGTCACGGCAGAGCCGGTGACCGATCTCCGCAACCTCACTCTTGACGCCCTGCGCGACCAGGCCCAGCAACTCGCCGAAATGGCGGGCAGACTGTTCGAGCAGGAGCGCACCACCCCGGTGAACCAGGCCGGAGCGGGCGACCGTCCGGCCGCGAGCACCGAATCGGTCGCCGCCCACATCGTCCACCAGGCGGGGCATCGGTCGGTCATCGCCCAGTCGAGCTACTCCACGGGACCCTACGAATACGGCGACCTGCTGCTGAACAAACTGCACGCCCAACTCCTCGCCCGGGGCAGCGAGGTCCGCATGATCCTGCCGACCCGGGTCCTCGGGGACGAGGAGGCCTTCGAGCAGCTCTGCGAGCTCTCGCACCTGGGCGCCGAGATCCGGCTCTCGCCCCACGAACTGCCCACCGCGACGGTCTTCGACGGACGCCTCGCGCTCCTCGACGGCGCGGGCGGCGGCCCCTCCCACGAGATGGCCGTCGTCCGAGACCTGGACACGGCCAAGGCGATGGCCGTGCTGCACACCGCCGTCTGGGACGCGGCCGTCGACCTGACCGCCGTCGGCGGCGGCTGGACGGAGGGCGAGACCTCCCTGCGCGTGCTCAAGTCGCTCAGCCTGGGCCAGACCGACGAGGTGGCGGCCCGCGAACTCGGGCTGTCGGTACGGACCTACCGCAGACACATCGCCTCCCTGATGCACCGTCTGGACGCCACCTCCCGCTTCCAGGCCGGTGTCCGCGCGGCCCAGCTCGGACTCATCGACTGCTCCACCCCCTGACGCCGGCCGGCGGCGGACCGCCGACCGGCGCGAAAGGACAGGCGAAAGGACAGGGGAAAGGGCAGGCGAAAGGGCCCCCACCCACCCGGTACACGGGTGGGTGGGGGCCCTTTCGCCTGCCCTTTCCGTCGGCGGTCGGATGTCAACAAGCTGCCAACGCGCCGCCGAAATGGCACATTCATGCGGCGCCGACCCACGCCCCCTTCCCGCTGCCTACGCTCGAAGAGTGAACGGAGAACGCGACCGAAAGAAGAGAACCGACGGCCGCGAACGAGGACGGGGAGGAAGTCGAACATGAAACTCGACGGAATGCGCGCGGGATTATCCGGAGTCACGACCGGCGAGCGCTCCTCGAATATCGCCAGAATCGACGGACCGCCCGCGACGGCCTTCGCGGACACCGGTAGCCGCGCCGGCGTCGTCGGCTTCTTCCCCGGTCTCGGCAGCCGGGCCGCCTACCGCGACCTCGGCCGTCTCCTCCTGGACAGCGGCATGCCGGAGGTCGCCGGGATCTACGCGGACGGCGCCCGGGCCCTGGGCCTGCCGGGCCGCCCCGAGCGGCTGCTGACCGCCTCCGAGAACATGCCCGAGGGCAAGCTGGAGCAGCAGGGGTTCATCGGCGCCGCGTTCACGGTGCACAACCTGGCCCTCCACGCCCACCTGCGCGCCTCGGCGGCCCGCGCCGGCCGGCCGCTGAGCTTCGCGGCCTACACCGGAGAGAGCTTCGGCGTCCTGGCCTCCGCCGTGGCCAGTGGTTCCCTCTCGGTCGCCGACGGCGTGCGGATCGCCCGCGCCTTCACGCCGCTGATGCTGCTGGCCGCCTCGGGCGAGACCTCCACCGACGCCATCGCCCGCGAACTGGCCCCGTACCTGCCCGGCCGCACCCGCGGCGAGCCGCTCGTCCCCGAGCCGTCCCACGTGGTGGCCCTCAGGGGCGCGCCCGAGGCCCTCGCCGAGGTCCTCGACGTCCTGTCGGCCGCCGTCTCGACCCTGGACGTGGAGGTCCACAAGCTCTACTCCCCGCGACAGGTGAACGTCTACGTCCGCGCCGGCGCCAAAGCGCACTTCGACCGGTTCCTGAAGGACTTCCCGACCGTCGCCTCGGAGGAGCTGAAGGACCCGACCGTATTCCTGGCCCATTCCGCACGGATGCGACCCGTCCGCCGGGCCCTGGCTCGTTTCATCGAGGAGAACGTCATCATCTTCAAGAACCCTCACACCCCGGTGGTCTCCAACAGCGACGCGGGTCTGCTCACCACGGGCGAGGAAATCAGGGACGCGGTCCTGGCGATGACCGACGAGGTCATGGCCTCCCGGAGGACCGCCGAGGTCCTGGAAAGCCTCGACCCCGAAATGATCCTGGAATTCGGACTCGGCAACAAATCCCTGCAACTGTTGGCCGACAACAACGTGGAGGCGCCCGCCATGCCCTACACCGGTGAATTCTCCGAGACCGACCTGCTCATCGGGTCCGTGCGCCTCATGAACGGTCTGACCGGGGAGTTGGACCGGCTGCGCGCCGCCGGCGGCCCCCTGGAGGAACAGCACTACGACACGCTCCGCAGCCTCTTCCGGATGGCCTCGACGAGCCCCTTCTTCGACAAGTACCTCTACCGCACCATGAGTCGGGTCATCACCCGGGAGATGCTGCATTCCGAACGCGACGGCTCACCGGCGTTCCACCGGTTCCTGGAGGTCTTCCAACACACCTCCAACCACCGCGACTCCGTCGACCTCGACGGCGGCGAACTCGTCCTCCAGGCCCGCCTGAAGAAGCGCATCAGCGGTCCCGCCGACACCCTGGGCCAGGCCTTCACCGAGATCGTGGTCCTCGACGCGCGGGGCCACATCTCGCAGCGGGAGTCGACCGACGTCGAGGAACCCGAGGTGGTGGTCTTCCACTTCGCCCGACCCGACGACGGGACGACCGGAGCCCTCGAACCGGCCGTCGCCACCCGGACGTTGCTGGACACGCACCCCGACACGGAGACCGAGACCGTCCCGGACCGGGACCCCGACGGCGCCCCCTACGCGGACCGGGCGGCGGCGGAGCGGATCGCCTACCACCACACCCTCTTCCGCATGCTCCGCCGGCACCGCCCCGCCCTCTTCGCCCAGAGCGACTTCTTCCTGGAGGGCCGCGACCCGGAGGGCTGGCTCGTCGCCCTCGCCGCGTCCGGAGCCGTCCCGCTGGCCGAGGCGATGGCCGCGGGCAGCGCCCACGCGGCGGCCGGCAACCGCGCGCAGGAGACCCGCGCCGCCCTCCAGCGCCTGCTGTTCACCCTCGACGCCTCCGAGATCCCGCTCATCTCGCCGGAGGGAGTCCCGGTCCAGTCCAAGAAGGACCTGGAGGCCTCCACCCGAGCCGTCTTCCACAACCTCGCGCTGGAATCGCCGATCCGCCGCGTCCACCTCAACGGCCGGTCCCGGATCGTCGCGCTCGGCTCCACCCTCGACCCCGCCGTCGTGGACGCCGGCCCCTTCCGCACCGACGTCATCGACCTCCTCGACCCGTCCGAGGTGTGGGAGCGCCGCACCAACCCCGCCCTCGACGCCTTCGAGGACCGCTCGATCCTCAGCCTGACCCCCGAGCACGAGAAGGTGCTCCGCTACGCCCAGGGCCGTCGGCTCCTGCGCAGCACGGTGTACGCCTACGTCCACGCGGACGAGGAGATCGTGGGCTTCGGCGCCGGCGGCAGCGAGTCCATGACGATCTTCATCAAGCGGGAGGGCGACGAGGAGATCACCGTCCGCAAGATCCTCAGTGAGGCCCTGACCACGGCCCACTGGGACCCGGACGGCGAGGGCGTCATGCTGCCGCCCTTCGCCAAGGCCAGGAAGCAGGCGGAGTACCTCCAGGCCCTGCCGGACTCCGTGCGCCGCAACTTCCCCGAGGTCGGCGAGATCCTGGAGCGGGACATCCCCATCCCCGCGCACCTCCAGAAGGACGGTCGGACCATGGACCGGGAGGTCATCTACGAGATGAGCTACGTGAAGGGCGAGGAGGTCAGCCGCTTCGTCGAGAAGCACTCCCCGCCGCCGGCCGTGATCGCGCGCCTCTACGAGCAGATCTTCCGGGTCCTCAACGAGCAGGTGCACTCCGTCGGCCGGGTCCCCGCCCCGGGGGAGACGGTGGACATCTCCTACTTCCAGAAGATCGAGCACCGGCTCGCCCTCAGCCGCGAGACCGCCCCGGTGACCTTCGGGCCGGACCTGCTGGACACCCCGACCATCGTCATCAACGGCGTCACCTACCTGAACGCGCCGACGCTGCTGGAGCGCTTCCGGGAGCACCCGGAGTACCTGGAGGTCCTGGAGCCGCGGTTCCACTCCCTGGTCATGGGTGACACGAACACCGAGAACATCAAGATGGCCGACCCGGCTCCGCTGCTGCACGCCCAGCGCCTGATCGAGGCGGGCGCCCCGCGGGCCGCGGTGGACGCGGCGCTGGACGCCATCACCCCCGAGTCCCTGGGCATCCAGTTCCTGGACCCGCGGGCCATCGGCTTCAAGACCGACGGCGCCGACACCCGCGACGACTCGATGTACGACAACAAGCCCTGGCACAACTCGATCGGCCACTACGACGAGATCCACTTCGAGCGCTTCAGGCTCCGGGTCCGCACCGGCCGCGGTCGCGCCCCGAACGTCGAGATCGAGTTCGACGAGGGGAACCCGTACGCCGACGCGTACCGGGTCCGGGACGTGACGGCCTCGGGCGAGCAGATCGACACCACGGCCGAGCCGCGCGGGATGGAGGACTGGTTCGCCCCCGTGATGACCGCGGTGTACGGCCTGGACGACCCCATGTCGCGCAACGTGCGGGAGGACCCGTACTGGCTCATCCGGTTCGTCTTCATGATGGGCAGCCACTTCACCGCGATGCCGCCCTTCCACTTCCAGGCGGAGCTGGACGGCACGTTGACGGACACCTACCAGACGCAGCGCCGGCCCGTGGCGATCTACTGCGAGGGCATCAAGTGGCTCAACTGGGCGCTGGAGATGCTGGAGGGCGACCGGGACGAGTTCCTCGGCCTGACGGTTCCGCCGCTGCCCTACGTCACCCGTGGCCACGCGCTGGTCGGCCTGCGCTTCGGGGGCTCCGGATTCGACCGCGGAGCGGCCGCCGCCGCGTAGCCGCGGGCCTTCGCCCCCCCCGCCGTCCGCCGCCGCGGAGCCCGCGGCTCCAGCGACGGTCAGGCGGAACCCCAGTATCGACTGCCAGTGTTCCTAGTGGTTTCGGGTCGACCGCTCAGGCGGACGGCCCGCGCGGGTAGCGCTGGTCGCCGGTCGGGACACAGTCACAGCCACCCCTGTCCAACCCGCTGGAAGGATCACCCCATGCCCATTGCTTCCACCTCACTGCCGGTGGCGGGCCTGAAGGACCTGCGACACGAGTCCCGGATGATCGCGACTCCGTGGAGCCGGATGGTGCGGGGCATCGGCCTCGGTCAGTACCCCGTGGCCTACGATCCCGCGCTCGCGGCGCAGATCCGTCGGACGTTCGGACTCCTGGCGGAGCGGGTGTCCGCCGCCAACACCTACACCCTGTTCTCCAGGCTCCTGGCGGACCTGATCCTCAAGGTCGAGGACCCGTCCGGCGCCGGTGAGGCCGAGGTCGGCCCGGCGCTCGGACCGATCCTCGACGCGATCCGCTCGGAGGAGAACCTCTACTACCGCCTGATGGCCGGCTGCATCCTGATGGACGCCTTCGCCAAGCTGGGCCTGGACCGGGGCTTCCTCGTCAACCAGGAACTGGACTTCCCGGCGGAGATCCTCGCGGTGGCCGACGCGATCCAGCCGGACCGCATCGAGGACGAGAACAGCGGCCGGCACGGCGACTACGAGCGCCTGTCCGCGTACTCGGCGGTCTTCCTGGCCCTCGGTCAACTGGGCCTGAAAGACCGCCTGGTGTCCGGCCCGCGCGACTACGTCACCGAGGCGCTGGACCTGCTGGAGGGGATCCCCGGCCCGTTCTTCCGCGGGCGCGGCGGTTCCATGCTCCTGTCGGTGATCTGCCTGCTCGGCTTCGAGGAGCGGATCTTCGACGGCGAGCGGGACTACATGAGGGAGGTCCTGGACTACCTGGACCGCGCCGACGAGATCGACAACCCGCCGTCCTTCCCGAGCCCGATGACGCCGAGCTTCTCGAAGGTCTATCCCCTCCTCACGATGCTGAACGCGATCGCGATGTCGGGCCGCGAGGAGTACCTGACCCACGGGAGGGACCGGCTCGCCGAAGCGCGGGAGCTGATGGCCGGCATCTCCCCGGTGGAGAGGACCCACATGGGCCTCTACTACCTGATCGCCCTGCACAACCTCGGGCGGCTGGAGGAGGAGGTGCCCGACCTCGACGCCTTCGTGGAGGGCGTGGTGGGTCAGTGGCGGACGGTGGACCCCGGAGCCAACTTCTTCCTCAACGGGATCGCCTACCCCTACATGATCTCGACGGCCATGGTCACCGGCCGCACCGACCTGCTGACGGACGAGGCGCTCGACCGCCTCGTGGATTCCTACCCCGACCTGGAAGGGACGGAGTTGGACCGCGTCAACCGGCCCTACCCGCTGAGCTACGTCCTCAACATGCTCGGCGAGATAGGCGAGTCGCACCGGCTCTTCGAGCCCCGGGCCCGCTACGGGGACCGCTCCGCCATGGAGTGGGTCGTCGACCGGATCTCGCAGGACGGGCGCGAGGAGGGCAACCGGCTCTACATGCTCGACCACTCCCTGGTGGGCTTCGCCCTGCGCATGCGCGGCGCGGGGACGGAGGAGACCGAGCTGTTCCAGGACTTCCGCTTCCGCCTCACGGCGCCCCTCGTCCCCCGGTAGGACCCGCGGGGACCGAGAACACCCGTCCGGTACACGGGTGGTGGAGTCCCGGTGGAGCCCCGGTACAGCGAGGAACGGCTACGACGCTCGCGCCGATAGCCCGCGCATACAATGATTGCAGACGCCTCATGCGGGCGCCTGCACCGTACTGAAAGGTTTGGACATGCCTATCGGGCTTATCGCCTTAGCACTCGGGGGCTTCGGTATCGGCCTCACCGAGTTCGGGATCGTCGGGCTGCTGCCCGAGGTCGCCGCGGACTTCGGAGTCACCGAATCGGTGGCCGGTTACCTCGTCTCGGGGTACGCGCTCAGCGTGGCCATCGGGGCCGTCGCGCTGACCGCGGCGATCGCCCGGTTCGACCGCAAGAAGGTGCTCCTCTCGCTGATGGTGCTGTTCATCATCGGCAACCTGATCTCCGCGGTCGCGCCGTCGTACTCCCTGCTGATGATCGGCCGTGTCGTCGCGGCCCTGTGCCACGGCGCGTTCTTCGGCGTCGGCGCCGTCGTCGCCGCCGACATGGTCGCTCCCAACCGCAAGGCCGGAGCCATCTCGCTGATGTTCGCCGGCCTCACCGCCGCCAACGTCCTCGGCGTCCCGCTCGGCACCTTCCTCGGCCAGCAGCTCGGATGGCGCTCGACCTTCTGGGCCATCACCGTCATCGGGGTCGTCGCGCTCGCCGGCATCAAGCTCCTCGTCCCGCAGACCGCCCCGCCCGGCCAGGTCAGCCTGCGCGGCGAACTCGGCGCCTTCCGCCGGCCCCAGGTCTGGGTGTCCATCACGCTCAGCATCCTCGCCTTCGGCGGCGTGATCGGCGGCTTCACCTACATCGCCTTCACCCTCACGGAGGTCAGCGGCTTCGCCGCCTCCACCGTCCCGTGGCTGCTGGTCCTCTTCGGCCTCGGCACCTTCGTCGGCAACTTCTACGGCGGCAAGTTCGCCGACCGCGCCCTGAACACCTCGCTCATGGTCAGCCTCGGCCTCCTCGCGGTGGTCCTCGCGGTGTTCGCCCTCACCGCCGAGAGCAAGATCATGACGGTCATCTCCCTGCTCCTCATGGGCACCGTCGGCCTCTCCACCGCCCCCGGCCTCCAGCTGCGCACGATGAAGTACGCCCAGGACGCCCCCACGATGGCCTCCGGCGCCAACATCGCCGCCTTCAACGTGGGCAACGCCCTCGGCGCCTGGGTCGGCGGCCTCGCCATCGGCGCCGGCTACGGCTTCATCTCCCCCCTGTGGGCCGGAGCCGGCGTCACCGTCGCCGGTCTCGTGGTCCTGGCGGCCGGCTCCATCCGCTCCGGCGGCGCCGCCAAGGCCGTCGCCCCGGCCCAGGAACTGCGCACCGAGCAGTCCGCGCCGGTCGCCCGCGAGCCCGAGCGGGCCAAGGCCGCCTGAGCACCACCCGCGCGCGCCAGGGCGCCCGGACCGTTCCCTCGCGGAACGCTCCGGGCGCCCGGTCGTGCGTACGCGCGCCCGCGCGTCCCGGCGGGGCCGGCGCGGCGCACGGGGCCCGGGCCGGGGCGGTCGGAGGCGCGGGGCTCAGGCCGGGGCGTCCAGCGCCGCGATCACCTCGGCGGTGGAGACGACCCGGCCGATCCGCGGGAAGATCCGGCCGAAGCTGTGCGCGTGCGCGTCGGCGTCCGGATCGGTGGTGGCGTCCTCCGCGAAGACCAGCCCGTAGCTGTGTTCCCACGCGGTGCGCGCCGTGGACTCGACGCCGATGCTGGTCGAGATCCCGGCCAGGACGATCCGCCGCACCCCGCGCCTGCGCAACTGGAGGTCGAGCTCCGTCCCCGTGAAGGCACCCCAGTGGCGCTTGGTCACCGTCACGTCCCCCAGGGCCGCGAGTTCGGCGGGGATCCGCGAGAACGCGGGCGGCGGCGCGGTCGCCGGACCCGGCCGGTCGACGTCGGTGGAGGGCAGGTCGCCCCCGTCGGGCGACCAGGCGACGTTCACCAGGACCACGGGCAACCGGTGGGCGCGGAAGGCCCGCGCCAGCGCGATCCCGTTGCGCAGGACCTCCGCGCCGGGACGGACCGTCGGCAGGGCGAGGATGCCCTCCTGGAGGTCGATCAGCACCAGGGCCGTGGCGGCGTCCACGGACAACGGGGAGGACGGGGCGGGGGTGTTCACGGCGGGACTCCTCGGCTCTGCGACGCGCGGGGGCCCGACCGGAGGCGGGCCGGGCGCGGCCGACCAGCCTACGGCGCCCGCCCCGGCCGCACCGGGCGGCGCGGCTCCGGGCGCGGCGGCGGTTTCCCCGCGGCCCGACGGTCGTTGACGGGGTGGACGAAAGGAGATCCGCCATGCCGCCACGGGAACCCGCGCAGCAGCCCACGACCGAACTCGACGCCCGCTACAGCTCCGCGCTCAACCCCCGCCCCGGCGCCGAGGACGTCACCGCCACCGAGTGGACCGAGGCCCTGCGCCGCATGGCCGCCGCCGAGATCTTCTGGGTCTCCACGGTGCGACCCGACGGCCGCCTGCACGTCACCCCCGTCATCGCCGCCTGGCACGACGGGGCGCTGTACTTCTCGACCGGCCCCGGCGAGCAGAAGGCGAGGAACCTGGCGCACGACGGACACTGCGCGCTCACCACCGGCGGGAACGCCCTCACCGAGGGACTCGACCTCGTGGTCGAGGGACGGGCCGCGAAGGTCACCGATCCGGCACTGCTGGAGGAGGTCATCGCCGCGCACGAGGCGAAGTACGGACGGCACATGACCTCGCCCGAGGGCACCTTCCACGGGATGGACGAGGCGATCCGCAAGGGGGAGGCGATGGTCTTCGCCGTGGCCCCGACCACGGCGTACGGCTTCGGCCGCGACGACGGGGTCTACACCCACACGCGGTGGACGTTCTGAGCGACGCGCGGCGGAGGTCGCGCCCGGGCCCGCCGCCATACTGGCCGGTGTGAAGACCGAAGACGACACCGTAGTGATCGACCGGGTCGGCCGGGCCGGGTACCTCACGTTGAACCGGCCCCGGGCGCTGAACGCCCTGACCCACGCCATGGTCCGCCGGATCTCCGCGACGCTGGACGCCTGGGAGGAGGATCCCGACGTACGGACGGTGGTGATCCGGGGAGCGGGGGAGCGGGGCCTGTGCGCGGGCGGGGACATCCGCGCGATCCACGACGACGCGAAGGCCGGCGGCTTCGCCTCCGCCGCGTTCTGGCGCGACGAGTACCGCCTCAACGCCCGCGTCGCGCGCTACCCGAAGCCCTACGTCGCCCTCATGGACGGCATCGTCATGGGCGGCGGGGTCGGGGTCTCCGCGCACGGTGCCTTCCGGATCGTCACCGAACGCTCCCGCGTCGCCATGCCCGAGACCGGCATCGGGTTCGTGCCGGACGTCGGCGGAACCTTCCTGCTGGCCCGCGCCCCGGGCGAACTCGGCACCCACCTCGCGCTGTCCGGCGCCTCGGTCGGCGCGGCCGACGCCCTCCTGTGCGGCCTCGCCGACCACCACGTGTCGGCCGACGTCCTGCCGGCCCTCGCCGCCGACCTCGCGGACCTCCCCGTGCCCGAGGCGCTCGCGCGGCACGCCTCGGCCCCGCCGCCGGGCGAACTGGCCGCGGCCCGCGCCTGGATCGACCCCTGCTACGGGGCCGACACCGTCGAGGAGATCCTCGAACGGCTCCACGCCGGCGGGGTGCCCGCCGCCAAGGAGGCCGCCGAGCTCCTGCTCACGCGTTCGCCCACGTCCCTGAAGGTCACCCTGGCCGCCCTGCGGCGGGCCCGCGGGCTCGGCCCGCTGGAGCGGGTCCTCGAACAGGAGTACCGCGTCTCCTGCAACACCCTGTCCCACCCCGACCTCGTGGAGGGGATCCGGGCCCAGGTCATCGACAAGGACCGCAGGCCCCGTTGGAACCCGGCCACACCGCAGGAGGTCGGGGAATCCGATGTGGCCCGGGCCTTCGCGCCGCTAGGCGAGGGGCGCGAGCTCAACCTCGGTTGACCCGGGTCGCCAGGCCGTCCAGCATCCGCTGGAGTCCGTAGTCGAAGTCCTCCGCGCGCGTCCGCGCCGGATCCACGCCCTGCCGACCGGCAGCGTGGTCCTTCGCCGGCGGGTGCCCTTCGAGGGACTCCCCGTCCGCCGGCGGCGGGGACGGCGACCGCCCGTCCCCGCTCGTGCCGCCACGCGCGAGCGGCGACAGGCGGGAGGCCTCACCGGTGGTCGCGCCGATCACGTAGGAGACGACCGCCCTCACCGCGAGCTCGGCCTCGCCCGGGGGGAACCCGACGTCCCGGGCCGGCGCGAGCATCCGCTCCGACATCCGCGCCTGGTTCGGTCCCGGGTGGGCGAGGCCGACCCGGCCGGGCACGGAGGCCACCCAGGGGTGGCGCAGGACCATGGAGCGCAGGCTGTGCGCGCCGCGCGACAGGGCCTCGCGCCACCCCTCGGGGCCGCCCTCGGACGGGAGGTCGACCTCGACGTGGACCGCGTCGACCACGAGTTCGATCAGCTCGTCCTTGTTGGCCACGTGCCGGTACAGGGAGGTGGCCGCGGTGCCCATCCCGGTGCCGAGCCTGCGCATGCTCAGCGCCTCCAGGCCCTCGGCGTCCAGGAGCCGGACCGCCGCGGCGACGATCTGCTCGCGGCTCAGGGCGGGCCGTTCCCCCCGGCGGCGCCGCCCGGTCCACACGGAGGGGACGGGCGCGGAGGGGGGCGGCTCTGCGGAGGACATGCCGCCACCCTAGGGCCTGTCGTCGAACTCCCGCCTGCCCCGCGACGCCCGGCACGCGCTCTCGCCGCACCGGGCGAAAGACCGAGTACGTCCAGTACACGGGCTTCCGCCCGGCACGCCGAGAGCACGCACCGGACGC